>DATFFY010000408.1:0-15847 GCA_035249805.1 Acidimicrobiales bacterium
CGGTCGACGGCGGCGGCACGGGCGACACCGGCAGCACCGGGGGGACCGCCACCGGCGGCACCGATGCAGCCGCCAGCTCGGCGAACTGCCGCGGCGGCGCCACGGACAAGGGCGTCACGGCCAGCGAGATCAAGGTCGGCAGCATCGTCACCGCGTCGGGTCCGCTGCCGGGGGCGACCGAGGGCTCCTATCGCGGCGCCCAGGCCTACCTCGCGAAGGTGAACGCGGCCGGCGGCGTGTGCGGCCGCCGCATCACGCTCGTGAAGGGCGACGACGGCCTCGACCCGCAGCGGGCGCGCGGCGAGTTCCTCCGCCTCGAGCCGCAGATCCTGTCGATGGTCGGCGGGTTCTCCGTGGCCGACTCCGGCTTCGGCGACCTGGTCGAGAGCACCGGCATCCCGTACGTCGGCACGATGGTCGACCCCGCCGGCCGGACGGCGACCGTGTACCCCAAGACCCCGTCCGGCGTGGTCCACCTGGGTCCCTACCAGTGGTACAAGCAGGAGTACCCGCAGGTGCAGCGGCTCGCGTTCCTCTGGGCCGACGTCGGCGGCGTACGGGCCAACACCCCCACCGGCCGGGAGGCCCTCAAGAAGGTCGGCTTCCAGATCGTGCACGACTCCGGGCTGTCCCCGATCAGCCCGGACTTCACCTCGGACGTGATCGCGATGCGGGACCGCGGCGCGCAGGGCGTCTACCTGTTCGCCTTCGAGGTGAACATGCACGTCCGCATCGCCCGCAACATGCGGCAGCAGAACTTCGAGCCGCCGCTGAAGATCAGCCAGATCGGCTACAACTCGCGGCTCGTCGAGCTGCTGGGCGACATCGCCAACGGGTGGACCAACCACATCGACCACCTGCCGATGCTCAACGAGGACGAGCCGGCCCGCAGCCCCGCCCTCGCCGACTTCCTCGCGTGGCACGGCCGGGTGGCCCCGAACGCGTCGATCGACCTCTTCCCGGTGAGCGGCTGGGGGGCCGCCGCGCTGTTCGTCCAGGCCCTGCGCACGCTCGGTCCGGACGTGACGCGCGAGCGGCTGCTCGAGGCGCTCGGCAAGATCGAGCGCACGGACCTCGGCGGCATCCGGGGGCCGCTCAACGCCAGCACGGGCGCCACCGAGGGGTGCTTCATCATCGTCCGCGTCGAGGGCCGGAAGTGGGTGCGGCAGCACCCGTCGTCCGGCTTCGAGTGCGACATCGGCGAGACCTACCGCTTTGGCTGACCACCCTCGCTGAGGTAGAACAGGTTCTCGTTCGCAGGGGGAGGGGCCCGCATGCAGATCGCGTTCACGGAGGAGCAGGAGGCGCTCCGCAAGGAGCTCCGCGCCTACTTCGCCAACCTCATGACCCCCGAGGTCCAGGAGGAGATGGCCTCCGGCGACGGCGAGTACGGCAACGGCGACCTCTACAAGCGCCTCGTGCGGCAGATGGGCGAGGACGGCTGGCTCGGCATCGGCTGGCCCTCGGAGTACGGCGGTCAGAACCGCACGATGATCGAGCAGCTCATCTTCATGGACGAGGCCAGCCTCGCCAACGCCCCCGTGCCCTTCCTCACGATCAACACCGTGGGGCCGACGATCATGCACTTCGGCACGGACGAGCAGAAGAAGGAGTTCCTGCCCAAGATCCTGGGCGGGCAGCTGCACTTCGCGATCGGCTACTCCGAGCCCGAGGCCGGCACCGACCTGGCCTCCCTCACCACGCGTGCGGTGAAGGACGGGGAGGAGTGGGTCGTCAACGGCCAGAAGATGTGGACGAGCCTGATCCAGTACGCCGACTACGTCTGGCTGGCCGTGCGCACCGACCCCGAGGCGCCGAAGCACAAGGGCCTCTCGATGCTCCTCGTGCCGACGGACGCCGAGGGCTTCTCCTGGACGCCGGTCCGCACGATGGCGGGTGTGACCACGAGCGCCACCTTCTACCAGGACGTGCGCGTGCCGCTGACGGCCCTCGTCGGCGAGGAGAACAAGGGCTGGAACCTCATCACCAACCAGCTCAACCACGAGCGGGTGGCGCTGTGCTCGGCCGCCAACCTGCAGCACGCCGTCAACGACGTGCGGCGCTGGGCCCACGAGACCACGCTGGCCGACGGCCGGCGGGTGATCGACCAGGAGTGGGTGCAGGTCCACCTCGCCCGGGTCCACGCCAAGACGGAGTTCCTCAAGCTCATCAACTGGAAGATCGCCTGGGGCGTGAAGAAGGGCGTCGGCATGCAGGACGCCTCGGCCACCAAGGTCTTCGGCACCGAGCTCGCCACCGAGGCGTGGCGCCTCCTCATGGAGGTGCTCGGCGAGGAGGCCGTCGTGCGGTCCGGCTCGCCCGGCTCGCTCCTGCGCAGCCGTCTCGAGCGGATGTACCGCTCGGCGCTCATCCTCACGTTCGGCGGCGGCACGAACGAGGTGCAGCGGGACATCATCGCCATGGTCGGCCTCGGGATGCCCCGGGCGCCCCGCTTCTAGAAGGGCAGCAGAGATGGACTTCGGCTTCACCGAGGAGCAGCAGGACGTCGGCGCGCTGGCCAAGCGCATCCTCGAGGACAAGGTCACCGAGGCGGTCCTGCGCGAGGCCGACCACGCCGACGTGCGCTTCGACCGCGGGATCTGGTCGGCGCTGGCCGACGCCGAGCTGCTCGGCATCAGCCTCCCGGGCGAGGTCGGCGGCAGCGGCTACGGCCTCGTCGAGCAGGCCGTGGTGCTCGAGCAGGTCGGGCGCACGCTCGCGCCCGTCCCCGTCGTGGCCAGCATCGTGCTGGGCGCGTCGCCCATCGCCGCCTTCGGCACCGACGAGCAGCGCAAGCGCTGGGCCGCCCCCGCCGCCGAGGGCAAGGTCGTCCTCACCGCCGCCCTGAGCGAGCCCGGCAACCGCGACCTGCTGCGGCCGGCCGTGACCGCCACGCCCGAGGGGGACGGCGTCCGCCTCGACGGCGTGAAGACCACCGTCCCGGCCGGCACGGTCGCCGACGCGATCGTCGTGTCCGCCTCGTCGCCCGACGGCCGCCCGGTCGTGGTCGTCGTCGAGCGCGGCGCCACCGGCCTCACCGTCGAGCGGCAGGTCGTCACGAACAAGGACGGCGCCGCCCAGCTCACCTTCGACGGTGTGGTCGTCGACGCCGGGGGCGTGCTGGCCGGTCCCGACAGCGGGGCCGACGTGCTCCGGTCGATCGTCGAGCGGGGCACGGTCGCCTGGTGCGCGCAGCAGCTCGGCGTGCTCGGGCGGATGCTGGAGATGACGGCCGAGTACACGAAGGAGCGCAAGCAGTTCGACGTCGCCATCGCGATGTTCCAGGCCGTCGGTCACCGCCTGGCCGACGCCTACATCGACGTCGAGGGGCTCCGCCTCACGCTCTGGCAGGCGGTGTGGCGGCTCGAGGAGTCGCTCCCCGCGTCGACGGAGGTCGAGGTGGCCAAGTTCTGGGCAGCGGAGGCGGCCCACCGGGTCGGCCACGCCTGCGTGCACGTGCACGGCGGCACGGGCATCGACGAGGACTATCCCGTCCACCGCTACTTCATCGCCGCCAAGGCCATCGAGTTCGCCCTGGGCAGCGCCACCGACCAGCTCCTGGCCATCGGCCGCACCTTCGCCGCCACCCCCGAGTAGGACGTTCTCGCGACGGCTGCGACACAGATCCGTACGCCTGGCGTCGCGAGAACCGATGGGGGGAGGGGTTGACGGCATGACGGGCCGGCTCGAGGGGAAGGTCGCGATCGTCACGGGCGCGGCGCGGGGGAGCGGGGAAGCCATCGCCCGACGGTTCTCGGCGGAAGGCGCCGCGGTCGTGCTGGCCGACGTGCGGGACGAGCTCGGCTCGGCGGTGGCCGCCGACCTGGGCACCACCTACGCGCACTGCGACGTGGCGAGGGAGGACGACTGGGCCACGCTGGTCGAGCGCACCGTCGCCGAGCACGGTCGCGTCGACGTCCTCGTCAACAACGCTGCCGTCCTGCTGCTGAAGCCGATCGTCGAGACCACCGTCGCGGACTACGAGCACCTGTTCCGCGTCAACGAGCTCGGCCCGTTCCTGGGCATCAAGGCGGTCGCGCCGGCGATGGCGGCCGCCGGCGGCGGCTCGATCGTCAACATCTCGTCGATCGACGCGTTCTACGTGGCGCCGTTCACCGGCGCCTACGCCGGCAGCAAGTTCGCGCTGCGGGGCATCGCCAAGGTGGCCGCCCTCGAGCTCGGCAGCCAGGGCATCCGCGTGAACTGCGTGTGCCCGGCCGCCGGCAACCCGGAGATGGTGCGCGAGTCGCTACCGGAGGCGCTGCGCCCACCGCCCGGCGGGGACCCGCACGGCGGCTTCGCCCCGCCGCCCGTCGGCCGCCACGGCACCGTCGACGACGTCGCCGCCGCGACCCTCTGGCTCGCGTCGGACGAGAGCGCGTACGTCACCGGCACCGAGCTCCTCCTCGACGGCGGCGAGTCCGCCGGTTGGAACCTCATGCGCCAGATGTCCCGCTGACGCACGAACTCGCGACGCCGGCGACACACAACGGTGCCGTCCTGGTCGCGGGTTCGCCGTCAGGCGTCCTCGAGGTCGGTGGCCAGCTTGGTCGTCACGTCGATGTACTCCTCGACCATCTCCTGGATGACGGCCCGGGTCGTGCGGACGCTGTTCATGCGGCTCACGATCTGGCCGACGGGCATGCCCACGAGCTCGCGGGGCGCGTGGGCGCCCATCTTGCGGTTGGCGTAGGCGTTGAGCAGGAACTGGAGCGGCATCGGGAGCGTGCCGGGCGACTCGGGGGCCTCCCAGGCCTCGGTCCACCCCGTGCGGAGCATGCGGGCCGGCTTGCCGGTGAGCGATCGCGAGCGGACGGTGTCGGTCGACGTCGCCGCGAGCAGCTTCTCCGTGATGACCTCGCTGGACTCGTTCTCGATGACCGTCAGCCAGATCGAGCCGGTCCAGACGCCGTCCGCGCCGAGCGCCATCGCCGCGGCCATCTGCCGGCCCGAGCCGATGCCGCCCGCGGCCAGCACCGGGACGGGGGCGATCGCGTCGACCACGTCGGGGATGAGGACCATCGTCGCGACCTCGCCCGTGTGCCCGCCGGCCTCGTAGCCCTGGGCGATGATGATGTCGACGCCCTCGGCCACGTCGCGCTGCGCCTGGGCCACGCGCCCGATGAGCGCGGCCACCTTCACCCCCTGGGCGTGGGCCCGCTCGATGGCCTCCTTCGGGGGCGGGCCCAGGGCGCTGGCGAGCATCGCGATCGGGTGGGCCAGCGCGATGTCGATCTGCGGCGTGCCGGTCGCCTCCGTCCACCCGAGCACGCCCCCGGACGCCATGCCGCCCCGCATCGCCGCATCGGGATCGTCGGGGGCACCCGGGTCGACACCGTGGTCGGCGAGGATCTTGTCGACGTAGTCCCAGTGCTCCTGGTCGATCATGGCCCGCAGCTGTGCGCCGAGGTCCTTGGCGCTGCCGCCGAGTCCGAGCTCCCGGTCCGCCGTCTTCACGGGCATGACCACGTCGACGCCGTACGGCTTGCCGTCCACGTGCTCGTCGATCCACTTCAGCTCCAGCTCGAGCTGCTCGTCGCTGAACGCCAGCGCGCCGAGCACGCCCATGCCACCGGCGTTGGTCACGGCGGCGACGACGTCCCGGCAGTGCGAGAACGCGAAGATCGGGAACTCGATCCCGAACATCTCGGTCAGTCGGTTCTTCATGGCGCTCCCCCTGTTGCCGCGTTGTCGTTGGCCACCGCCATCGCCCGGCGGTAGTCCGGCTTGCCGCTCGGGTGGCGTGGCATCTCGTCGACCAGGTGCAGCTGTCGCGGCACCTTGTAGCCCGCGATCTTCGTCCGGCAGTGCTCGACCAGCTCGTCGAGCGTGGGCGCCCCGCCCGGCCGCGGCTGCACGAGGCAGGCGACCTTCTGGCCCCAGCGCTGGTCGGCCACGCCCACCACGAGCGCGTCGAACACCTTGGGGTGGGACTTGAGCGCGGACTCCACCTCCTCCGGGTAGATCTTCTCGCCGCCGGAGTTGATGCTCTGCGACCCCCGGCCGAGCAGCGTCATCGTGCCGTCCAGCTCGAGGCGGGCGAAGTCGCCCGGCACCGAGTACCGCTTGCCGTCGATCTCGATGAACGTGGCGGCGCTCTTCTCCGGGTCCTTGTAGTACTCGAGGGGGACGTTGCCGCCCCGCGCCATCCGCCCGAGCGATCCGGGCGTCACGGGCCGGTTGTCCTCGTCGATCACGATCGTGTCCGGGCCCGGGGTGACGTTGATGAGGCCGTCGACGGAGGTCTTGCCCTTCTCCACGAGGCGCATGCCGTTGAACCCGCTCTCGGACGAGCCCACGGCCTCGCTGATGAACAGGTTCGGGAGCAGCTCGAACAGCTGGTCCTTCACGACCGGCGAGAACACCGCGGCCGTGGAGGCGACGGCCACGAGCGACGACAGGTCGTACTCGCGCTCGCGCAGCGCGTCGATGAGGGGGATCGCCATCGCATCCCCCGTGATCGCGATCGTGGCGATCTTGTGCTCGTCCACCGCGGCCCACACCGCGTGCGCGTCGAACTGCGTGAGCAGGACGGAGGTGGTGCCGCGGATGAGGCCGCCGAGCGTGCCCCACTGCGCGGCGCCGTGCATCAGCGGCGCGAGGACGAGGCCGACCGTCTCGGGCGCCTCCTTCGCGTCGCGGGACATGCGGTGCTCGTCCTCGATGCGCTCGCCGGTGACGAAGTCGATGCCGCCGCCCAACGTGCGCCAGACGTCCTCGTGCCGCCAGACGACGCCCTTGGGGTACCCCGTGGTGCCGCCCGTGTAGAGGATGTAGTGGTCGTCCGAGCTGCGAGGGGCGAAGTCCCGCTCGGGGGACTGGGCGGCGAGGGCGTCCTCGTACCCGATGGCGCCCTCGGGGAGCGGCGTCCCGGTGCCGTCGTCGACCGTGATCACGTGGCGCAGCAGCGGCAGGCGGCCCCGCACGGTCTCCACCAGCGGGGAGAACTGGGCCTGGTGCACGACCGCCACGGCGTCGCTGTTGTCGAGGAGGTACAGGAGCTCGTCCTCGACGTAGCGGTAGTTCACGTTGATCGGGACGGCCCGCAGCTTGTACGCCGCCAGCATCGCCTCGACGAACTCGATGCTGTTGTAGCTGTAGACGGCGACGTGGTCCTTCTCGCCGACGCCCTGCGCGGCGAGGTGGTGGGCGAGCCGGTTGGCCCGGTCCTCCAGCTCGGCGAAGGTGACCCGCCGGTCCCCACAGACGAGCGCCGTGCGATCGGGCACGGCGTCGACCGTGTGCTCGATGAAGTCGGCGAGGTTGAACGCCATCTGCGCAGTAGAACACGTTCTCGAAAGGGCAGCAACGCGACCGGTGCGACGGCCTCCGACGAGGCCCGCGGAGGCCTGTGGCAGGCCCCGGTAGAATGTGTTCTACTGCGGCCCGTGACCTCGGGGGAGTCCACCTACACGCTCGAGCTGCCGTACCGCCGCAGCCTCGGCCCCGTGGTGGGGGCGTTCCTGACGGGCCTGCGCGACGGCACCGTCCTCGGGAGCCGGACGGCCGCAGGGCGCGTCGTCGTCCCGCCGCTGGAGTACGACCCGGACACGGGCGACGCCGTCGACGAGCTCGTGCCGGTGGGCGGGTCCGGCACGGTGCGGACCTGGGCCTGGGTCGGCGAGCCGCTGCGCAAGCACCCGCTCGACCGGCCCTTCGCGTGGGCCCTCGTGCAGCTCGACGGGGCCGACACCGCGCTGCTCCACGCCCTCGACGTGCCGTCGCCCGACGACGTGCGCACCGGGATGCGGGTCCGCATCCGCTGGAACGAGGAGCGGGTCGGCCACCTGCGCGACATCGCCTGCTTCGAGCCGGAGCCGGGCGCATGAGCGAGACGACGGAGGCGCCGGCGGAGGCCGAAGGGGGCCCGGTCCGCTTCATGCAGCAGCACATCGCCCTCGACTACGTCATGCGGGTCAGCCCGATCGCGGCTCGTTTCGCGGACGGCCTCGAGCGGGGGGTCATCCTCGGGCGGCGCTGCCCGGCGTGCTCCCGGGTGTTCGTGCCACCGCGGACGTTCTGCGCGATGTGCACCGTCCCGATGGGCGACGAGCACGAGCTCGAGATCACCGATCGGGGGATGGTCACGGCCTTCACGATCCTCACGCCGATCCAGTACCACGGGCAGCAGGAGCGGGAGGACTACGCGCTGGCCAGCATCCTGCTGGACGGCGCCGACGGCACCGTCGGCCAGCAGCGGCTGCTCGAGGTCCCGCTCGAACAGGTGCGCACCGGTCTGAGGGTGCAGGCCGTGTGGGCCCCCGAGGAGAAGCGGCGGGGCGATGCGGGGGGAGCCATGGGCTTCGGGTTCGGGTCGGCGATCACCGGCTGGAAGCCCACCGGCGAACCGGATGCCGAGCCGTCCGCGTACAAGGACCACGCGCTGTGAGAGACGTCGCCATCGTGTCCTTCGCGCAGGCGCCGACCGGCGCCACCCCGGTCATCGAGACCGAGGCGCAGATGCTGTTCCCGGTCGTGGCCGAGGCGATGGCTCGCTCAGGGCTGCGGCGGGACGAGATCGGCTTCACCTGCTCGGGCAGCGCCGACTACCTGGCCGGCCAGTCCTTCGCGTTCGTCGGCAACCTCGAGGTCACCGGCGCCTGGCCGCCGATCTCGGAGTCGCACGTCGAGATGGACGGCGCCTGGGCCCTCTACGAGGCCTGGGTCCACCTCCAGACGGGGCACGTCGACGCCGCGCTCGTGTTCGGCTCGGGGATCTCGTCCCGTGGCGACCTGCGCGAGGTCCTCTGCCTGCAGAACGACCCGTACTACCTGATGCCGCTGTGGGCCGATCACGTGTCGCTCGCCGCGCTGCAGGCCAGGGCCGTGCTGGAGGCCACGGGGAAGACCGAGCGGGACCTGGCCGAGATCGCGGCCCGCTCCCGCCGCAGCGCGCTGGCCAACCCGTTCGCCCAGGAGTTCGGCGACGTCACCACCGAGGACCTCCTCGAAGAGCCGTACGCGGTCGCGCCGCTGCGCAAGGGCGACTGCCCCCCGGTCTCCGACGGCGCCGCCGCGGTGGTGCTGGTGGCCGGCGACCGGGCCCGTGACCTCTGCGAGCACCCGGCCTGGATCCGCGGCATCGACCACCGCATCGAGCCCCACTACCCGGGCCTGCGGGACCTGACCGTGAGCGAGTCGACCCGCCTGGCCGGTGCGGCCGCGGGGGTGGGCGACCGACCGGTCGAGGTGGCCGAGCTGTCGGCCACGTTCAGCCACGAGGAGCTCGTGCTGCGCGCCGCGCTCGACCTCGGCGACGAGGTCGTCGTGAACCCGTCCGGGGGCGCCCTGGCCGCCAACCCGGTGATGGCGACGGGCCTCACCCGCATCGGCGAGGCCGCCAAGCAGATCCACGAAGGGCACGCCACCCGCACGCTGGGCCACGCCACGTCCGGCCCGTGCCTGCAGCAGAACCTCGTCTGCGTCCTGGAGGGCCCGTGACCGACGAGTTCTGGCCCGTCCAGGCCACAGCCGGCTGTGCCCGTTCCGGGCCAGAACTCGTGCGGAGGACTTGAGTGGCTAGTCGTTGCGCGGTCGTGGGGGTGGGGCAGACGCACCACGCGAAGGTGCGGGACGACGTCTCGCTGGCCGGGCTCCTCCGCGAGGCGGCGGGCCGGGCCCTCGACGATGCCGAGATGACGTGGTCCGACATCGACGCCGTCGTCATCGGCACTGCCCCCGACACGTTCGAGGGCGTGATGATGCCCGAGCTGTACCTGGCCGACGCGCTGGGCGCGGCGGGCAAGCCCATGCTGCGCGTGCACACGGCCGGCAGCGTCGGCGGCAGCACCGCGATCGTGGCGTCGAACCTCGTCACGAGCGGGATCCGCCGGCGCGTGCTCACGGTGGCCTTCGAGAAGCAGTCCGAGGGCGACACGACCTGGGCGCTCGGTGGCGGCCGGAGCGGCAGCGTCGGCGCCGGCGGGTACTTCGCTCCCCACATCCGCGGGTACATCGACCGCTCGAAGGCGCCGGAGTACGTGGGCTGGATGGTCGCGGTGAAGGACCGCAAGAACGCGCTGCTCAACCCGTACGCGCACCTCAAGGTGCCGGACATCAGCCTCGAGATGGTCCGCGAGTCCCCGATGGTGTGGGACCCGGTCCGGCGCCTCGAGTCCTGCCCGGCCTCCGACGGCGCGTGCGCGATGGTCCTCACCGACGAGGCCGGCGGCGACGCGGCGTCGAAGCCGGCGGCGTGGGTGCACGGCACCGCGATGCGCAGCGAGCTCGGCCAGTTCCCGGGGCGCGATCCCGTCAGCCCGCAGGCCGGCCAGGACTGCGCCGCCGACGTCTACCGGCAGGCCGGGATCACGAACCCGCTCGAGGAGGTCGACGTCGTCGAGTGCTACGTGCCCTTCAGCTGGTACGAGCCGATGTGGATGGAGAACCTCGGGTTCGCCGCGCCGGGGGACGGTTGGAAGCTCACCGAGGAGGGGGAGACCGAGATCGGCGGGAAGCTGCCGGTGAACTGCTCCGGCGGGGTCCTCAGCTCGAACCCCATCGGCGCCTCCGGGATGCTCCGCTTCGCCGAGGCCGCGCTCCAGGTGCGGGGCCTGGCCGGCGAGCACCAGGTCGACGGGGTGCGGACCGCCTTGGGCCACGCCTACGGCGGCGCCGCGCAGTACTTCGCCATGTGGGTCCTGAGAAACGAGAAGCCATGAGCAAGGTCCAGACGCCGCCCGCGCGAACGAGCTTGCGAGCGAGCCAGGCAGCACAGGGCCGTGCGCCGCGGAGCGGCGCGTGCTGGGACGGGACGACGTGACCAGCCCCACGCCTGAGTCCCAACATCTGCTGACCGAGCGCGACGGGCACGTCCTCGTCGTCACGATGAACCGACCGGAGCGGAAGAACGCCCTCTCGGCCTCGATGATGGAGGGCCTGTCGGCGGCGTGGGACGAGGTGAACGCGAACCCGGACATCCGCGTCGCGGTGCTCACCGGCGCGGGCGGGTGCTTCTGCGCCGGCATGGACCTCGACGCCGCCACGGCGGCGCCGCCCGGCGACGCGTTCGAGCGGGGCGACGACTCGGTGGCCGACATCGCCAAGGGCGTCATCAAGCCGCTGCTCAAGGGCTTCCTGCTCGACAAGCCGCTGATCGCCGCGGTCGAGGGCCCGGCCGTCGCCGGGGGCACCGAGATCCTGCAGGGGACCGACATCCGCATCGCAGGGGAGAGCGCGAAGTTCGGCGTGGCCGAGGTGCGGTGGAGCCTGTACCCGCTCGGCGGGTCGGTGGTGCGGCTGCGCCGGCAGATCCCGTACACGCTCGCCGCCGACCTGCTCCTGACCGGCCGCCACCTCAGCGCGACCGAGGCGAAGGAGTACGGGCTCATCGGCGAGGTCGTCCCGGACGGGACGGCCCTCGATCGAGCTCGTGAGGTGGCCGACAAGGTGGCCGCGAACGGGCCCCTCGCGGTCCAGGCCGTGCTGAGGGCCCTGCGGGCGACGGACTGCTTGCCAGAGTCCGAGGCCATGGCCATCGACTCGCAGATCGGCATGCCCGTGTTCATGAGCGATGATGCGAAGGAAGGCCCGCTGGCCTTCATGGAGAAGCGGCCCCCGCAGTTCCAGGGCCGCTGAGGGGGAGCGATGGACGTCGCCGAGATCAACCTGCTGGACAAGGACCGCTTCACGCAGGGCATCCCGCACGAGTGGTTCACCTGGCTGCGGCAGAACGACCCCGTCTTCCACCACCCGGAGCCGGACGGGCCGGGGTTCTGGGTGATCACGAAGCAGGCCGACATCATCCACTGCAACCGCGACGCCGCGTCGTTCTCGTCGGACGGCAACCGGGGCGGGGTCGTCGTCATCGAGGACTCGATGGCGCGGCGCACCGAGGCCGAGGAGGCCGGCGGCAACCTCATGCTGCAGATGGACCCGCCCGATCACACGCGGTACCGCAAGCTCGTCAACCGCGGCTTCACGCCCCGCATGATCGGCGAGCTCGAGCCGCACATCCGCGAGCTGTGCAACGGCATCCTCGACAAGGCGCTGGCCAGGGGCGACGGCGACTTCGTCGTCGACGTGGCCGCGGAGCTGCCGCTCGAGGTGATCGCCGAGCTCATCGGTGTGCCGCTCGAGGACCGGCACAAGATCTTCGAGTGGAGCAACCGGATGATCGGCTCGGAGGACCCGGAGTACCAGGTCGCCGAGGAGGAGATCTTCCAGGCCCAGGTCGAGATGTTCATGTACGCGCAGCAGCTCGCCGACGAGCGCCGGAAGAACCCGCGCGACGACATCATCACGGCCCTCCTGTCCGCCGAGGTCGACGGCGAGTCGCTGTCGGACATGGACTTCAACCTCTTCTTCCTCCTGCTGTCCGTCGCGGGCAACGAGACGACCCGCAACGCCATCAGCCACGGGATGAACGCCTTCCTCGAGCACCCCGACCAGTACGACCTGCTGGCCGAGGACGTCGAGGGCCGGATCCCCGGCGCCACGGAGGAGATCCTCCGCTGGGCCTCGCCCGTCCTCTACTTCCGCCGCAACGTGACCCGCGACACGGAGATCGGCGGCAAGGAGGTCAAGGAGGGCGAGAAGATCACCCTCTGGTACATCTCCGGCAACCGCGACGAGGACGTCTTCGACGACCCGTTCGCCTTCGACATCCGGCGAGATCCCAACCCGCACATCGCGTTCGGCGGCGGCGGCCCGCACTTCTGCCTCGGCGCCCAGCTGGCCCGCATGGAGATCCACGTGCTCTTCGAGGAGCTCGTGAAGCGGGTGGCGCAGGTCGAAGCACTCGGGGCCCCGGACCGCCTACGCTCCAACTTCATCGGCGGGATCAAGCACCTGCCGGTGCGCTACCACCTGCGGTAGCGCACTTCCATCACGACGAAGGGCGGCGATCGTGATCCTGGTGAGCCTCCGGGACCTGCAGTTCCGACGACGGCGGTTCGTGGTGGGCATCGCGGGCACGTCGGTCGTGCTCGCGCTGACCTTGATCCTGGCCGGGGTCAGCTCGAGCTTCGTCAACGAGGTGCGGCGGACGACCGAGGCGTTCAACGCCGCGAGCTGGGTCATCCCGGACGGGTCGACGGGACCGTTCCTGTCCTCCGAGACGATGCCGGCGAGCGTCGCGGACGAGCTCCGCGCGGCGGGGGCGGACGCCGTGCCCGTCGCCCTCATCCGCGGCAGCCTGCCGATCGAGGGCGATCCGACGGACGTGAACCTGATCGGCGTGCCGCCGGGGACCTTCGCCGACCCGCCGGTGGTGGAAGGCCGTGGCCCTCGCCGGGCGGGCGAGATCGTGGTCGACGACCAGCTGGGTCTGGACGTCGGGGAGGACGTGGAGCTCAACGGGCGGCCGGTCGTCGTCGTGGGGCGCACGGACGGGCTGAGCTACGCGGCGGGGGTGCCCAGCGCCTACGTGGTCCTGCCCCTCGCGCAGGAGATCGGCTACCGGTCGGCCCCCCTCGCGAGCACGGTCATCACGTCGGAGCCCCTCACCGACGTCCCCGAGGGGTTCCACTTCATCGACGACGAGGCCGTGAAGGACGACCTGATCGAGCCGGTGACCCAGGCGCGGCAGACGATCTACATGGTGGCCGGGCTCCTGTGGCTGGTCGCCGCCATGATCATCGGCTCGATCGTCTACCTGTCTTCGCTCGACCGAGGGCGCGACTTCGCGGTGTACAAGGCCATCGGCGCGACGGACCGGTCCCTGCTGACCGGGATCGTGCTGCAGGCCCTCCTGCTCACGGGGTTCGCGTACGCGATCGGCTCGGGGTTGTCGCGCGTGCTGGCGCCGCTCCTGCCCATGCAGACGGAGATCTCGGGGCTCACCTACGTCGTCCTGGCCGGTGTGGCGGTGGTGGTGGCCGCGCTCGCCAGCCTGGCCGGCGTGCGCCGCGCCGTCACCGCCGATCCGGCACTCGCGTTCGGAGGTTCGTGATGGGCGTCAAGATCACCGACCTGACGATGGAGTACACGAGCGGCGACTACGTGGTCCGGCCGCTCGAGAAGCTCTCGCTGGAGGCCGACGGGGGACAGCTGGTCCTCCTCCTCGGGGCGAGCGGGTGCGGGAAGACCACGCTGCTGTCCGTGCTCGCGGGGATCCTCACACCGACCGCGGGTTCGGTCGTGGTCGACGGCACGGAGGTGACCACGCTCGATCGCGCGGCCATGGCCCAGTACCGGCGCCACTCCGTGGGCATCGTGTTCCAGTCGTTCAACCTCGTCCCGAGCCTCACCGCCTTGGAGAACGTGCAGGTCCCGCTGCGCATGGCCAAGATCGGCCGGAGCGCGGCCCGGACGCGGGCGCACGCACTGCTCGCCCAGGTCGGGCTCGAGGACCGCTCCCACCACCGGCCGGCCGACCTGTCCGGCGGCCAGCAGCAGCGCGTGGGCATCGCGAGGGCGCTCGCCCACGACCCGCCCGTCCTGCTGGCCGACGAGCCGACCGCGCACCTCGACTACCTCCAGGTCGAGGCCGTGCTGAAGGTCCTGCGGGAGCTGGCCGACTCGGGTCGCACGGTGGTCGTGGCCACGCACGACGACCGGCTGCTGCCGCTCGCCGACAAGGTGGTGGAGCTCACGCCCCGCTCGGACCTCGCGAAGGTCACCAAGCGCAACGTCGACCTCGCCGCCGGGGAGGAGCTGTTCCACCAGGGTGAGCCGAGCGACGTCGTGTACGTGATCGACCGCGGGACCCTCGACGTCGTCGTCGAGCGGGCCGACGGCACCGAGGAGGTGGTGGCCAGGCTCGGGCCCGGCCAGCACGTCGGCGAGCTCGGCCCGCTGCTCGGGCTGCAGCGCTCCGCGACGGCGCGGGCCACCAGCGACTGCCGCCTCACCGCCTACACGGCGCAGGAGTTCCGCGCCCGCGTCCACCGGGCCGAGAACGGGAAGGCTCCGTCGAAGCCGCGCCCCGCGGCCAGGAAGAAGGCACCGGCCAAGCGGGCGGCCGCGAAGAGGGCGCCGGCCAAGAAGGCGGCTGCGAGGAAGGCGGCTGCGAGGAAGGCGCCGGCCAAGAAGGCGACCGCCAAGAAGGCGACGGCCAAGCGCGCTAGGGCGCCGAAGCGGGCCGCGGGGAGGGCCGGAGGAGGGCGCTGAGCGCGCCGGCCTCGAGCTGCTCGAGGGTGTAGCGGTACGCGGCGTCGACCAGGCCGGGACCGGCCTTGAAGTTGAGCGCGCCGAAGTCGCCGATGGGTGGTTGCAGGTACACGTCCACGGCGTGCTCGGCCATGACCCAGCGCTGCGCGTGCACCCCTCCGACCTGCTTGGCCCGCAGCACGATCTGCACGAGGTTCGGGATCCTCGGCGCCCGCCGGAACGGGTTGAGCTTCGAGCGGAGGATCCCCCAGCCCGACACCGTCGGGTCGAAGGCGTCCTCGTAGCGCAGGTCGACGGGGGGCTCGAGGTCGATCGCCACGATCCGGCCGTCGAGGCGCGCCCGCATGGCGTCGACGGGGAGGTTGTTCAGCACCCCGCCGTCGACGAGGAGGTCACCGTGGTCCTGCACCGGCGGCAGCAGCCCCGGCAGGGCGATGCTCGAGCGCACCGCATGCCACGCCGGTCCGTGGTCGTGGACCACCGCGGTTCCTCGCGACAGGTTCGTGGACACGCAGTGCCACGGGATCCAGAAGTCCTCGATGGCACGGTCACCGAGGTTCTCCGGGGCCCGGAGCATCCTCGTGATCCGCTTCGACGAGGTGAGCGACACGAGCGGCAAGGTGGGTCGGAACAGCCCCCCTACGGCGAGGCCCCTGGTCATGTGGGCCAACCGACCCTCGTGGTCCTCGTCGAGCCCGCAGAGCGCGGCCACCATCGAGCCCACGCTCGCCCCACCGGCGATGTCGACGGGCACGCCGGCCTCCTCGAGCGCCCGGACCACGCCGAGGTGGGCGAA
>DATFFY010000409.1:0-4682 GCA_035249805.1 Acidimicrobiales bacterium
CCGGCACGTGGGCGAGCGCGAACCCGTGCACCGCGGCGATCCACCCCGCTCCCGCGAACGCGAGCGGCACGTCGCGGGCCATCGCTAGGCGTCGCGGAGCGCGGCGACGACCGGAGCCATGGCCTCCATCGACGGTCCGCCCTGGAACACGATGTACGACGCGTCCCAGCGCTCGCGGCGGGCCTGGAGGTCCTCGACGATCTGCTCGACGGTGCCGATGCAGGCGTAGGGGTACGTCTCGACCGCCTCGGGCGGGAGGCCGAACAGCGGCGCCATCATCTCGGCGGTGCCCTTGCGGTCCTCGGTGATGATGGCCGCGAACTGGAGCAGGTTGATCTCGAGGTCGTCGTACCTCGCTCCGGCGGCGTCCCGCACGATGGCGGACTTGGCGTCGAGCCGCTCGAACGCCCCATCCTGCGCGGCAGCGGCGTCGACGTGGCCGCTGTGGATCGACGGGTTGATGCCGACGATGGCGGCCTCGCGGGCGGCGATGGAGAGCACCCGCTTCGCGCCGCCCCCGATCAGCAGCGGTGGAGGCGTCTGCACCGGCTTGGGCCGGGCGTCGTAGTCCGTGATCGTGTAGTGCTCGCCCTGGAACGAGAACGGCCCTTCGCCGAAGCAGCCCTTCAGCACCTCGATGCCCTCCTCCATGCGGGAGACCCGCACGCCGGGGGGATCCATCGGGATGCCCGACTGGTCGTAGTCGGACTGCATCCACCCGGCGCCGAGCCCGACCTCGAGCCGCCCATCGGAGAGCACGTCGAGGGTGGCCAGCTCCTTGGCCAGCACGACGGGGTGCTTGTAGTCGTTGTCGAACACGAGCGCGCCGACCCGCAGCGACGTCGTCGCGTCGGCGGCCGCCATGAGCGCGGGCACGGGCGCGAGCTGGTCGCCGAAGTGGTCGGGCATGAAGAGCGTGGCGTAGCCGAGGTCCTCCGCGCGGCGGGCGGCCTCGGCCCAGGCCTTCGCGTCGGGGATCGCCGTCGTGTTCATGTCGAGCGACGTGGCGAGCTGTATGCCGAAGCGGAACCTGCGGGGATGAGCCATGGGCGGAAACTATCCGGCGGGGCCCACCGGTACGCTGCCGGGGGCGAAGCCGACCTCCCACCACAACGTGCGCCCTCTCCACCTCCGTCTCGCCTCGATCGTCGCGGTCGCCGGCACCGGCCTCGCCGTGGTCGCGGTCGCCTTGGTGCCGGCCGCGATGGTGCTGGGCCAGGCCGGTCACTCGACGAGCAACGTCCTCGACCTCGGGCCGCTGGACCAGCGTTCGTACGTGTACGCGTCGGACGGGTCCCTGCTCGCGACGCTGCGGGCCGAGATCGACCGCCAGCCGATCCCGCTCGAGGAGATCCCCCAGCAGACGATCGACGCCGTGCTCGCCGTCGAGGACGCGGAGTTCTACATCCACGACGGCGTCAACCTGCGGGCCACGCTGCGGGCGCTGGTCCGCAACGTCGACGAGGGCGAGGCGGTCCAGGGTGGCTCGACGATCACCCAGCAGCTCGTCAAGGCCGAGCTCGTCGGCGATGCCGACACGATCGACCGCAAGGCCCGGGAGGCGATCCTGGCCCGACGGCTCGAGGACGAGATGTCGAAGGACGAGATCCTCGAGCGCTACCTCAACACCGTGTACTTCGGGAACGGCGCCTACGGCATCCAGGCCGGCGCCGAGACCTACTTCGGCATCGACGCCAAGGACCTCGACGACGGGCAGTCCGCCTTCCTGGCGGGGATGATCGGGAACCCGGCCGCCTTCGACCCGGTCCGCCACCCGGAGGAGTCGCGCGCCCGACGGGACGTCGCCCTCGAGCGCATGGTGGCCATCGGGTACCTCGCACCGGAGCGGGCCGAGGTGCTCCGCGACGAGCCGGTCCCCTCCGGGATCAGCCAGATCCAGCCGACGCCGGACACGTACTTCGTCGAGGAGGTCAAGCAGCAGCTCCTCGACGACCGCCGGCTGGGCGAGACCCGACAGGACCGCGCCAACGCGCTGTTCCGCGGGGGCCTGCGGATCCACACCACCCTCGACCCCGACGCGCAGCAGCAGGCGGAGAAGGCCCGCGACGACGTCCTGGCCGGGATCTCGCCCGAGGGCACGCCCGTGGGGACGACCCCGATCAACGACAACCCGAAGACGGGCGAGCCACGGTCGGCCACGGCAGCCGTGGTGTCGGTCGACCCGGCCACGGGCGCGGTGCGCGCCATGATCGGCGGCCCGAGCTTCGCCGACGCCCAGGTGAACATCGCGACCGGTCGCGGTGTGGACGGCGTGGGCCGGTCCGGCGGCTCGACGTTCAAGATCTTCGTGCTGCTGGCCCTGCTCGAGAACGGCTACGTGCCCACCGACACCGTGAACGGCACCGGCCCGTGCCAGTTCACGAACATCCCCGGCCTGGATCCCGACCCGTACCCCGTCGAGAACTTCGACAACGCCGGCGGCTCGGTGGGCACGATCCTCGAGCAGACCCTCCGCTCGTCGAACTGCGCGTTCGTCCGGCTGGGCCAGATCGTCGGCATCGACGAGGTGATCGAGCAGGCCCAGCGCATGGGCATCAGCACCACCCTCCGCGAGGTCGCCTCGCTGCCGCTCGGCACCAACGAGGTGTTCCCGGTCGAGATGGCCGAGGCCGTGGCGGCGATCGCGGCCGACGGCATGCGGGCCGACCCGTACTACGTCGAGCGGATCGAGGACCAGGACGGGCGCACGATCTTCGAGCACGAGGTGGAGCGGGAGCGGGCGATGACGGCGCAGAGCGCCCGCCTCGCCGCCGACGTGCTCGAGGCCAACGTGCGCAGCGGCACGGGCACGCGGGCGCGGATCCCCGACCAGCACGCCATGGGGAAGACCGGGACGGGCCAGGAGTCGAGCGACGCGTGGTTCGTGGGAGCCACGCCGTACCTCGCCACGGCCGTGTGGCTCGGAGCCCCCACCGACAACGAGAAGGTCGTCATCCAGGGCCGGGGCATCACCGGCGGCAACCTGCCCGCCGAGATCTGGGGCAGGTACATGCGGGAGTGGCACGAGGGGAAGCCCACACGCGACTTCCGGGAGCCCGGCCCGACCCGAGCGGGCCGCTTCCTGCAGCTGCCGCCGGGAATCGACAGGTCGCCCTCGACGACCGCGACGACGCTGCCGCCGGGCCTCCCGTTCCCGCTGCCGGGCGGCACGTTCCCGACCCTGCCGCCGGGCTTCGAACCGCCGTTCCCGACGGCCCCGACCCGCCCACCGGACCGCGGCCCGTCGCCCCCGGGCACGCGCTTCCCGCCGGGCTTCCCGTTCGACGACTGAGCTGCTGCTTGCTGCGGTCCGTGCGTCGCCGGCGGCGCGACGTGGCAGGATGGCCGGTCCATGACCCGCTGGGACGCACTGCTGGCCGTGCAGGAGCACGACACCGCCGTCGACCAGATCGAGCATCGCAAGCGGTCCCTGCCCGCCCGCAAGGAGCTCGACGCTGTGACGGCCGAGGCCGGCACCTTCGAGGCGAGGGCCGCGGCGCTCGAGGCGCAGAAGCACGAGCTCGTCCGGTCCCAGCAGCGACTCGAGGACGAGATCGCGACCCTGACCGACAAGGCCAAGCAGCACGACACCACCCTGTACGGCGGGACGATCGCCAACCCCCGGGAGCTGCAGTCGCTGCAGGACGAGATCGCCGCCCTCAAGCGTCGCATCGGGCAGCTCGAGGACCAGGAGCTCGAGCTCATGGAGCAGATCGAGCCGCTCGATGCCGACCTGGCGCGGCTCCAGCAGGAGCGCGACGCGCTCGACGAACGGGGCCGAGCGCTGCTGGCCTCCATCGCCGAGGACGAGGTGCAGCTCGACGCCGAGCTGGCGGGGGTGCGGGCCGAGCGGGCCCAGGTGGCGGGTCAGGTGGAGCCCGAGCTGCTGGCCGAGTACGAGACCATGCGGCCGAGGCTGGGAGGGATCGCGATCGCGCGGCTCGTCGGCGGCTCGTGCGGCGGGTGCCACCTCGGCCTGTCCGCGGTCGAGATCGACCGGATCAAGAAGCTCCCGCCGGAGGAGCCGGCCCGGTGCGAGGAGTGCGGGCGGCTCCTGGCCCGCTAGGTCGACGACGGTGCTGCTGTGGTTCGTCGGCCCCTCGATCCTGATCGTCTGGGCCGTGTTCGGCAGCCCTGCGGCGGACTACCGGCTCGTCGCGCTGGGGAGCGTGCTCCCGCTGCTCGAGCTCCCCTTCGGGGAGCCGCGGCTGCTGCACAGCGTGACGGGAGCGGCCGCCGTGCTCGTCGTGGTGATGCTCGGCGCGCGGGGGCGGCGCCTGGTGCAGCGGCAGCTGCTCGGCATCCCGATCGGCATGCTCCTGCACCTCGTCCTCGACGGTGCGTGGACCGACGACCGTGCCTTCTGGTGGCCGTTCCTCGGTTGGTCCTGGTCGAGCTCCGACCTGCCGGAGCTGGGACGCGGCGGCCTGTCGTTGCTGCTGGAGGGGGCCGGGCTCGTGGCCTGCGTGTGGGCGTACCGCCGCTTCCGACTCGAGGAGCCCGCGCGACGGGCCGAGTTCCTCCGCACCGGTCGCATCGGTCGGGACGTGGTGCGGTGATGGCGGCGGAGGGGGAGCCGTGGGGCTGATCGTGCTGCGGCACGGCCGCACCGCGGCGAACGCGGCCGGGGTCCTGCTCGGTCGCAAGGACCCCGGCCTCGACGAGCTCGGTCGGCGGCAGGC
>DATFFY010000410.1:0-6363 GCA_035249805.1 Acidimicrobiales bacterium
AGGGCCAGGTCGGTGTCGGGCTCGGTCGCCGCGTCCTGCACCCGGCGACGGGCCCGGCTGGCCAGCTGGCGCGTGGCTGCCGGCGTGCGGTCGACCAGCTCGGCGATCTCGTCGAAGGGCAGCGCGAACACGTCGTGCAGGACGAACGCCACCCGCTCCGCCGGCGACAGCGTCTCGAGCACGACGAGCAGGGCCAGGCCCACCGAGTCGGCCAGCAGCGCGTCGTGCTCGGGACCCGCGGCGTCGAGCGGCTCGACCACCGGATCCGGGACGTGCACCCCGGCGCCGTCCTCGCGCCGGCGCGACCGCGAGCGCAGGACGTTGAGGCAGATGCGGCTCACCACCGTCGTGAGCCAGCCCCGCAGGTTCTCGACGTCGTCCGTGTCGGCCCGCTCGAGGCGCAGCCACGCCTCCTGCACGGCGTCCTCGGCCTCGGCCCGCGAGCCGAGCATCCGGTAGGCGACGCCGCTGAGGTGGGGCCGGTGCTCCTCGAAGTCCTCGGTCGTCCAGCGGGTCGAGCTCATCGGTCACATCTCCTCTGCCAGGGGTGTCTCTAGCAGTGACAACCCCCGAACCCCAGATGTGACAGGAGCGATGTCATGAGCACAGCGACGCAGTCCCCCACGACCCCCATCACCTCCCGCCTCAGCAAGGCCCACGTCGAGCTGGTGCCCGGGTCGCTGCAGGCCATGTTCGACCTCCACGGTGCCGTCGCCAGGGTCGGCGTGCGCAAGGTGGTCCTGGATCTGGTCGCCCTGCGGGCGAGCCAGATCAACGGGTGCAGCTTCTGCGTGCACATGCACGCTGCCGACCTCCGCAAGGCCGGCGAGAGCGACGAGCGCGTCGACACCGTGGCTGCGTGGCGCGAGTCGCCGTGGTTCACCGACGAGGAGCGGGCGGCGCTGGCCCTCGCCGAGGCCGTCACCCGGGTGGCCGATCACCCGGACCCTGTGTCCGACGAGCTCTGGGACGAGGTGGCCGACCACTTCAGCGAGCCCGAGGTGGCGGCCCTGGTGGTGGCGATCGCAGCGACGAACGTGTGGAACCGCCTGAACGCGGCCACCCGTCAGCCGGCCGGTTCCCTCCCGCTCTGACCCCCCCCGCCCCCGGTTCTCGCGACGCCGGCGCCACGGACCTGTGTGCCCGGCGTCGCGAGAACGCCGGGGGTCACCCCCCGGCGGCGAGTCGGTACTGCCGTGCCGCGGCGAGCCAGAGCCCACCGGCCGCGGCGATGAGCAGGGCCGGCAGCGCGAGGGCGCGCGGCTCGGTCGAGGGGCCGGTCCGCGGGATCGTCGACGAGACCCCCGACGCCGACGAGGACGTGGACGGCCCGATGACCGTGAGCGGCGTCGTCTTCACGACCGAACCCCCGAACAGCGCCAGCGTGTGGGCGCCGGCGGGTGTGCTCGTCGGCAGCGTGAGCGTGCCGGCGGCCCGCCCGGTGGCGTCCGCGAGGAGGGTGCCGAGGGTGACCGGCGACGAGTACAGGACGGCGTGGACCGGGACACCCGGTGCGAAGCCGTCCTCGCTGACGGTGATCGCCCCGCCCGGCGTCGGCGTCCCGCCGACCCCGCCGCTGAACGGCGTGCCGCTCGGCGCGGTGTCGGGCGGCGCGAAGACGCCGAAGGAGGTCACCGGCGTGACCCCAGCCGGTCCGGGCGCCGATGTCGACGGCGGCATCGTCGGCAGCGAGGCCGGCGGCAACGTGCTCCCCGTGGTCGGCAGCGGGCCATCCGTCCTCGGCAACGAGGCCGTGCCGCAGCTCGCGGTGCCGGCGACGCAGACGACGAAGCTCTGCGGCGCGTAGGTGAAGTAGTCGACCGGGCCGTCGGTGCGGGGAAGGCACAGCTCGCGGCCGTCCTGCATGGAGCAGCTCCCGCCCCCGCTGACGACCCGCGTGCAGAACCCGTGGAGCTGCACGGTCCCGGGCGGCGTGCTCGCCGGGATCGTGATCTGGCCGGCCCACTCGCCCGTGGCGTCGTTGGCATCGACCTCGTCGACGAACGTCGACTGGCCCGCGTCGAAGAAGAAGGAGACACCGACGTCGGTGTCCTGCACCTTGCCCGCACCAGGGTCCGGCGGTGGGACGGGGCAGGGCGTCACGCTGGCCACGCTGACCTGGCTGCCCGCCGGGCCGGAGCCAGGGGAGCGCATGAACGTCCCGTCCGCGGCTCCTGCCGGGATCGCGAAGATCCCCAGCACGAGGCTGACCGCACCCAGCGCCAGCAGTGCCCTCACCCGTCGACTGCCCACCGTCCACCCCCGCCGTCGTGCGGCGCCGACCCGCCGTCCGCGCCGGTGGGCAGGCTACTCGGGGGGACTTCGGCCCTCCCGTCCGTCCTGTCCGGATCGTGCCGGCGCAGGAGGGCCGGAAGGGGTCGTCCGCCTCATGCGAGCGGGGCCGGAACGAGGCACCCTCGGCTGATGGCAGCCCGCACGTGGCCGGACCGGGAGGTCGGCAGGAGCTTCTCGATCGGCGGCATCGGTGAGCTGACGCTCGCCGCCGCCCTCGACCACCTGGCCGCGTACGGCATCCCCTCGCTGCACGACCGCCTGCTCCCCGAGGCCGATGACACGGTCGACCACCTCACGGTCACCGCCGCGGGCGTCTGGGTGGTCCACACCGAGGAGCGCAGGGGCACCGTCACCTGGCGCCACGCGCGGTCCCGCGACGGTCACCAGCTGATCGTCCGGGGCCGCAACCGCCAGGCGTTGCTGCTGCACCTGGACGCGCAGGTGCGCGACGTCGCGCGGGGGCTGCTGGAGCACGACCTCGCGGAGGTGCCCGTGCGGGCCGCGCTCTGCTTCGTCGGCGGCAACGTCCCCGTGCTGCAGCGCCAGCTCGAGATCGACGGCCGCCTCGTGACGTGGGCGTGCGCGTTCGGCAAGCGCCTGTCGCTCGAGGGGCCGATGGACGACGCCGTCCGCGAGCCCGTGCTGCGCACGCTCGACGGGGCGTTCCCGCCGGCCTCCTAGCCGGCGACGACCGGGTTCTCGAGCACCCCCAGGCCCTCGACCTCGACCCGGACCACCTCGCCCGGCAGGAGCCAGCGGGGCGGGTTGCGGGCGATGCCCACCCCGGCGGGCGTGCCCGTGGCGATGACGTCGCCCGGCTCGAGCGTGCACATCGTGGACAGCACGGCGATCTGCTCGGCCACGCCGAAGATCATGTCCGCCGTCGTGCCGTCCTGGAGGAGCTCGTCGCCGACCCACGTGCGCAGGCGCAGGGCCTGCGGATCGGGGACCTCGTCGGCCGTGGTGAGCCAGGGCCCGATGGGACCGTGGGTGTCCCAGCCCTTGCCGAGGGTCATCGTGGGCGCGTGCAGCTGCCAGTCCCGCACCGACACGTCGTTGACCACGAGGTAGCCGGCGACGACGTCGAGCGCGTCGGCTCGCGACACGCGCCGGCAGCGGCGGCCGATGACGACGCCGAGCTCCACCTCGTAGTCGACCATGGCCGACTCGGGCGGCACCTCGATCCCCTCACCGGGCCCGACGACGCACGTCGTCTGCTTGTTGAAGAAGATCGGGTGCTCCGGCCTCTGGGCGCCGGTCTCCCCGATGTGCTCGGCGTAGTTGAAGCCGATGGCCAGGAACTTGGGCGGCTGCACCGGGGCGAGCAGGCGCACGCCCTCGTCGGCCAGCGACACGCGCCGCGTCGTCTCCCGCGGCCCGCCCTCGGCCGTCGCCGCGGACACCACGTCCGGCGCGTCGAGGATCACGGCGACGTCCCCGTCGAGCCGGGCCACCTCCGCGGGGCCGTCGGGACCGGTGATGCGGGCGAGCTTCATGGCGCCAACTTCAGCAGACCTGGCGGGCGAGGACGCCGGGGCCGAGGGCGGACTCGCCGCCGAGCACGACGACCTGGCCCGGCATGAGGCGCGAGATCTCGAGGTCGACGGCCGCGGGGATGCAGTCCTTGCGAACGAGCAGCACGGGCGAGTCGTTGAAGCCGGCCGCCGCCCCGCCGGCCAGCGCGTCGGGGAAGGCCTCGCCGGTGGCCAGGTACACCTTGGGCGCGGCCGCGAAGAGCGACGACACCGCGACACCCGTCCCGTACCGGTCGGCGCCCGCCTTCCGCTGGACGGGATCGGTGGCGTACTGGTCGAGCTGCGCGAACACTGCGGCGGAGACCGCCGACTCCCCGCCCAGCACGACGATGTCGGCCGGCTGCAGGCGCTGGAGCTCGGCCGCGGTGGCGGCCGGGATCGAGTCGCGCAGCACCAGCAGCAACGGCCCGCCGGTGGTGCCGGCGATGCCCGCCCCGCCGGTCAGCGCGTCGGCGAAGGCCTGGCCGGTGGCCACGAACACGCGGTCCGCCGTCAGGAAGAACGCCTCGGAGATCTCCGCCGCGGTGGCGTACCGATCGGCCCCTTCGATGCGGAACACGCCGGTCGCCGCGAAGGGGACCAACGCCTGGGCCACGGCCTGGCTCACCGCGCTCGTCCCGCCGAGCACGACGATGCGCTCGGGGTCGAGGCGGTCGAGCTCGCCCACCGTGGCGTTCGGCAGCGCGTTCCGTTGCACGAGGAGCACGGGTCCGCCCAGCGCCGCGGCCGCCGGAGCCCCGGCCAGCGCGTCGGGGAACGTCTCGCCGGAGGCCACGAAGGCCACCGGCACACCCGGGCTGAACGCCACCGAGGAGACGGCCGCGGCGGTCCCGTAGCGGTCCAGCCCTTGCTGGCGCACGAAGGTCGGCTCGGCGTCGGCCGCCGGTGCGTGGGAAATCGATCCCACCAGGGCGGCGAGGACGAGGAGGCCGACGACGCGGACCGAGGCTCGTTGCACCACGAGGCCCCAGGCTACGGTCGACCGCCATGCAGACCCCCGTGCACAAGTCCAACGAGCTCGTCGAGCGCCGCCGCCGGACGCGATGGCTCGTCGCTGTCAGCGTCGGGCTGGCCGTCGCCGCCTCCCCGTTCCTGCGCTCCGCCGAGGCCGCCACGACGGCCAGCCGCGTCGAGGGCAGCGACCGGTACGTCACCGCCGCCAACGTGTCGGCGGATGCGTTCTTGCCCGGGGTGCCCGTCGCGTACGTCGCCACGGGCGAGGCCTTCCCGGACGCCCTCGCCGGCGCGGCCGCCGCTGGCAAGGCGGGCGGCCCGGTGCTGCTGACCCGTCCCACCAGCCTGCCCACGGCCACGGCGAACGAGCTCGACCGCCTGAAGCCCGGCAAGATCATCGTGCTCGGCGGCACCAGCGCGGTGAGCGCCACCGTGTTCGACGCGCTCGATCCGTACACCGACGGCGAGGTCACCCGCATCGCCGGCGACGACCGCTACGAGACCGCCGCCAACCTCTCCGCCGCCACGTTCCCGACCGTCCCGGTCAACACCGTCTACGTCGCCACCGGCCAGGACTTCCCCGACGCGCTGGCCGGCGGCCCCGCCGCGGCCGACGACGGTGGGCCGATCCTGCTCGTGCAGGGCAACTCCATCCCGGCCGCGACGAAGACGGAGCTCACCCGCCTCGGCGCCACGGGCGTGGTCCTGCTGGGTGGCCCGTCGGCGGTGTCGGAGAACGTGAAGGACCAGCTCGAGGCCTACAGCACCGCCCCGGTCCTCCGCGTCGCCGGCGCCGACCGCTACCTCACCGCTGTCGAGGTCTCGGAGAACAGCTTCACCTCCACGAACACGGTGTACCTGGCCACCGGCCGCAACTTCCCGGACGCGCTGGCCGGCGGGCCGGCTGCCGCCAAGGCCGACGGCCCGATGCTGCTCACGCAGCCGAACTGCATCCCGCCCGAGGTGAACGCCGAGATCACCCGGCTCGACCCGGACTCGCTGATCGTGCTCGGCGGCACCGCCGCCGTGTCCGACGCGGTCCTCAACCGCACCGTGTGCACCCCGCAGTCATCCTCGACGTTCCCGACGTTCCCGGGCGGGTCGTTCCCGACCTTCCCGGGCGGGTCGTTCCCGACGTCGTTCCCGTCGATCCCGCAGCCGTAGCCCGCGAGCTCCGCTAGCCGCGGAGGATCGCCCGCGGCCCGAAGGCCTGGGCCAGCACCCGCGCCTTCGCGGCCCGGAACTCCGCGGCCGTGAGCACGCCCGAGCGGCGCAGCTCGAGCAGGTCGCGCAGCCGGGAGGCCAGCGTCTGGAGCGGAGCGGCGGACGGAGCCATGTCCGGATCGTCCGCCTCGTGCCGGCGACCGGCAATGGGCCGGACGGCTCATCGCGGCGCGCGTCGCGTCGACAAGGCACCGACGCGCACGCGGTTCGCGGCAAGTGCGTCGAGATGTCCGGAACGCGCTCGAGAAACCTCCCCTAGGGGGGTTCCCCACAGACAAGCGTTCTGTCAGGTTGCTCCGAATGGGGCAGCGGAAGTCAGGACTCTTCTGCGCGGCCGCGGTCGTGCTCGTGCTCG
>DATFFY010000411.1:0-8728 GCA_035249805.1 Acidimicrobiales bacterium
TCGGCGGGTTCCACACCGAGTACTCCGCGGCCAACTTCATGATGTTCTTCCTGGCCGAGTTCATGAACACGATCACCATGTCGGCGGTCATCGTCACGCTGTTCCTCGGCGGACCGGCCGGCCCGACCTTCTTCGGGCCCGACTGGGTCTGGGGTCCGCTGTGGTTCGTCATGAAGCTGCTGGTGTTCCTCTTCGTGTTCGTGTGGTTCCGCGCCACGCTGCCCCGGTTCCGGTACGACCAGCTCATGGACCTCGGGTGGAAGGTGCTGATCCCGCTGTCGCTCGGGTGGCTCCTGATGCTGGCCAGCATCAACGTCGCCCGGGACGAGGACTGGAACCTCGGCCTCGTGATCGGGATCGGGTTCGTGCTGCTCCTCGGCGCCTACGGGCTGCTGGCCGCGGCGGTGCGCACCGCGCAGTCCAGGCGCGAGGAGCTGGAGGGGGTGGACAGCTGATGGGCTACCTCGACGGGTTCCGGGTCACCTTCGGCAAGCTGTTCAAGGGCACGCGCAGCGGCAGGACGGTCACCGTCCCGTACATCAAGGACGAGGGCCCGAAGCGGGCGAAGCCCGAGCGCCTCCACGGTCGCCACGTGCTGAACCGGTACGAGGACGGCATGGAGAAGTGCATCGGGTGCGAGCTGTGCGCCGGCGTGTGCCCGGCCCGCTGCATCTACGTCCGCGGCGCCGACAACCAGCCCGACGACCCGGTGTCGCCGGGCGAGCGGTACGGCTTCGTGTACGAGATCAACTACCTGCGCTGCATCCACTGCGACCTCTGCGTCGAGGCCTGCCCCACCGAGGCGATCACCGAGTCGAAGCTGTTCGAGTTCTCGTTCACCAACCGCAGCGACGCCATCTACACGAGGGCCGAGCTGATCGTGGACGACCAGGGCCTGCCCCAGCGGCTGCCCTGGGAGGACTGGTCCGACCTCGACGCGGTGGCGCCGATGACCTCGGCGTGGGTGCGGGCCACCGCGTCGTCCGGCAGTGCCGCCTACGGGGGCAAGGTCGCCTGGTCCGGCGAGCTCGGGTTCGGGGTGAAGCCACCGGAGCCGAGCCAGGCCGCCGAGGCCGCGCCCCCGGCTGCCGACCCCGCCGAGCCCGACGAGCACGACCACGGGGGCGGGCACCACTGATGGAGCTCGCCGTCTTCCTCGTCGCCGCCGCCGTCTGCCTGGGGGGCGCGCTCGGGGTGGTGACCAGCGCCAACCCGGTCCACGCCGCCCTCGCGCTCGTCGCCACGCTCTTCGGCATCGCCGTCCTGTTCGTAGCCCAGGAGGCCCACTTCCTCGCCGCTGTGCAGGTGATCGTCTACGCGGGCGCGATCGTCGTCCTCTTCCTCTTCGTCCTCATGCTCCTCGGCGTCGACCGGGCCGAGGACCTCTCGATCGAGCCGATCGGCGGCCAGCGCGTCGCCGCGGTCGTGGTAGGGCTGGCCGTGCTGGCCCTGCCCCTGCTCGCGATCGCCTCGACCGACGGCGAGGCCACCGGCGCCCGGCCCACCGCGGCCGGCCAGCTCGCCGACGGCACGACGGTGGAGGCCGACGACAACCTCATCGAGGACGGCGTGGCCGGCCTCGACCAGTTCGGCGAGTCGCTCTTCACCGACTACCTCTTCGCCTTCGAGGTCACCTCCGTCCTCCTCGTGATCGCCGTGGTGGGCGCCGTGGTGCTGGCGAGGAAGGTGCGGAGGAGCGAGGAGATCGACGACCCCCTCGAGGCCCGAGAGGTGCAGACGTGATCGCCGTCGCCGAGGTGACGCCGGCCTGGTACCTGGTGCTCGGCGCCCTGCTGTTCAGCATCGGCGCCGTCGGGCTCCTCGTCCGCCGCAACCCGTTGGTGATGTTCATGTGCATCGAGCTGATGCTCAACGCCGTGACCCTGACGTTCGTCACGTTCTCCCGGATGCTCGAGGACGTGAACGGCCAGACGGTGGTGGTCTTCGTCCTCGTCGTGGCCGCGGCCGAGGTCGTGGTGGGCCTGGGCATCATCGTCGCCCTCCTCCGGAAGCGCCCCGACGCCACCGCCGACGACCTCACGGTCCTGAAGGGCTAGGGCGACACCGTGCTCGACCTCGTCTGGCTCATCCCTGCCCTGCCCCTGGCCGGGTTCCTCGTGCTGCTCGTCGCCGGTCGCCGGCTCGGCGAGCCCAAGGCCGGGTGGGTGGCCACCCTCGCGTCGGCGGCCTCGTTCGTCGTCACCGTCGGCGTCTTCCTCGACCTCCTCGGCGAGGACGCCCACGACCGCCACCACGTCGTCACGCTCTTCGAGTGGCTGCCGGTCGGCGGCTTCAGCGTCGACGTGTCCTTCCTCGCCGACCCGCTGTCCATCACCATGGCGCTGTTCGTCACAGGCGTCGGCTCGCTGATCCACCTGTACTCGATCGGCTACATGCACGGGGACCCGAAGTACTCGAAGTTCTTCGTGTACCTGAACCTGTTCGTCTTCTCGATGCTCGTCCTCGTGCTGGGCGACAACCTCCTCATGACGTTCGTGGGCTGGGAGGGCGTGGGGACCTGCTCCTACTTCCTCATCGCGTTCTGGTTCTCGAAGGAGGCCAACGCGGCGGCGGGCAAGAAGGCCTTCGTCACGAACCGGGTGGGGGACTGGGGCTTCATGGTCGCCATGTTCCTCACCTTCTCCGCGCTCGGGACCCTGACCTACAGCGGCGAGGACGGGATCCTGGCGCGGGCCGGCGACCTCGCCCCGGTCACGGCCACGGCCATCGCGCTCCTCCTGTTCGTGGGCGCGTGCGGCAAGTCGGCCCAGCTGCCCCTCTTCGTCTGGCTGCCCGACGCGATGGCCGGCCCCACGCCGGTCTCGGCCCTCATCCACGCGGCCACCATGGTGACCTCCGGCGTGTACCTCATGACCCGGGTCGCGCCGATCCTGGCCCAGGGCTACGGCTGGGCCCCGGACGTGATCGCGTGGGTCGGCGTGCTCACCGCGCTCTTCGCGGCGACGATCGCCGTCGCCCAGAACGACATCAAGCGCGTGCTCGCCTTCTCCACCGTGAGCCAGCTGGGCTACATGTTCCTCGCCGTCGGGTCCGGCGCCTACGTGGCCGCCGTCTTCCACATGGTCACCCACGCCTTCTTCAAGGCGCTGATGTTCCTCGGCTCCGGATCGGTCATCCACGGCCTGCACGACGAGCAGGACATGCGCCGCATGGGCGCGCTCAAGAAGCTGATGCCGATCACGGCCGGCACGTTCATCGTGGGCTGGCTGGCGATCGCCGGCGTCCCGCCCTTCGCGGGGTTCTGGTCGAAGGACGAGATCCTCCTCTTCGCGTACGACAAGAGCCCGGCCCTCTGGGCGCTGGGCCTCGTGACCGCCCTCCTCACCGCGTTCTACATGTCCCGCCAGGTCTTCATGGTCTTCTTCGGCGACGCCCGGTGGAGCGAGGAGCCCCCCGCGTCGGAGGCGGAGGCCAGCGCCGCCGCTGTGGAGGACGGGTCCGAGGCCGACGCGTCCGCGGAGCCCGAGCGCGGCGGGCACGCCCCCGAACCGCACGAGTCCCCGTGGCTGATGACGCTGCCGCTCGTCGTGCTGGCCGGCCTGTCCGTCGTGGGCGGTGGGCTGAACCTGCCGTTCAACCACGACACGAAGCTCGTCGAGCGGTGGCTCGAGCCGGTCGTCCACGACTACGAGCGGGTCCTCGACGTGAGCACCGGCACGAAGGTGGGCCTGGCGGCCATCGCCGCCGTGGTCGCGCTGGTCGGGATCGGCCTGGCCGTGGCCGTCTACCTCCAGAAGCGGGTGAAGCCCGTGGAGCCGGAGGTCCTCGCCGAGGGCTGGTACTACGACAAGGCGATCACCGCGTTCGTCGGCGGGCCCGGCCAGGTGGCCTTCGACGCCACCGCCACCTTCGACCAGGAGGTCGTCGACGGCGCCGTGAACGGCGTGGCCGGCCTGGTGACCCGGGGAGGCCGGGCCCTGCGCTCGGTGCAGTCGGGGTTCGTCCGGAGCTACGCCCTCGGCGTCGGCATCGGTGTCGTCGCCCTCCTCGCCTACTTCCTCAGCCGGGTGTCCTTCTAGATGCTGACCTCCGTCCTCGCCGCCGAGACGAGCCACGGCTCGGTCGCCAGCTCGCCGCTCACGGTCGCCATCGTGCTGCCGTTCCTCGGTGCGCTCGCCGTCGCCCTGGTGCCCAAGGCCCGGGCGGAGCTGCACCGGCTCGTCGCCCTCGTCTTCGCCTCCGCGACCGGCGCCATCACGGTCTGGCTCCTGGCCGACTTCGACCGGCACGAATCGGGCTTCCAGTACGTCGTCCAGCAGAACTGGGTCAAGGACTTCGGGATCTCGTGGCACCTCGGCATCGACGGGATCTCGCTGTTCCTCGTCGTGCTCTCGGGGCTGCTCTTCCCGCTCACGATCGTGGCCGTCACCCCGCACCACGACCCGAAGCCGTACTACGCCTGGCTGCTCGTCCTGCAGGCCGGCTGCATCGGCGTGTTCTGCGCGCTCGACCTCTTCGTCTTCTTCGTGATGTTCGAGATCGTGCTGGTGCCGATGTACTTCCTCATCGGCGGGTGGGGCTACGGCGAGCGGGTCTACGCCGCGCTCAAGTTCTTCATCTTCACGATGCTCGGCTCGGCCCTGATGCTCGTCGGCATCGTCAGCCTCGCCGTCCTGCACCGCGACGCGATCCGCGACGACACCGAGGCCCAGACGAGCCGGATCCAGGCCGAGGCGCAGGGGCAGCTGGCCGAGCTCGGCCGCGCGGTGCAGGGCCTCGACCCCGCCGACCCCGCCTCGACCCTCGCCATCCAGGACCTGCAGGAGCAGGCCGAGGCCATCAACGCGGACGCCCAGGCGCAGATCGCCGAGCTGCCGGCCGGCGAGCTCACCTTCGACCTGCCCACGATCGCCGAGTCGCAGCACGTCCGGGACACGTCCACGAGCGCCAACCCGTTCGACTGGAGCGCAGCCCGGTGGATCTTCCTCGCCTTCGCCCTCGCGTTCGCGGTGAAGGTGCCGCTGGTGCCGCTGCACACGTGGCTGCCCGATGCGCACACGCAGGCCCCCACCGCGGGGTCGGTGATCCTGGCCGGCGTCCTGCTGAAGCTGGGCACCTACGGCTTCGTCCGCTTCGGCCTGTACCTGTTCCCCGAGGCGGCGGCCTGGTTCGCGCCCGCCCTCGTGACGCTCGGCGTCGTCGGGATCATCTACGGCGCGGTGGTCGCGACGATGCAGCGCGACCTGAAGCGCCTCGTCGCCTACTCGTCGGTCGCCCACCTCGGCTTCATCGTCCTCGGCACCTTCTCGATCACGACGCAGGGGATCGAGGGCGGCGTGATGCAGATGGTCAACCACGGCATCTCCACCGGTGCCCTCTTCCTCCTCGTCGGCATGATCTACGACCGCCGGCACACGCGGGAGATCTCCGCGCTGAAGGGCCTCCAGAAGGCGGCGCCCATCCTCGCCGGCGTCTTCACGGTGGTGATGCTCAGCTCGATCGGCCTGCCCGGTCTCAACGGGTTCGCCGGGGAGTTCCTCATCCTCGTCGGTTCGTTCCTGACCCGGCGGTGGTGGACCGTGGTCGCGGCGGCCGGTGTGATCCTGGCCGCGGTGTACCTGCTGTGGGCCTACCAGCGGGTGTTCCACGGCGAGCCGGACGAGGAGAACGCGTCGGTGCCCGACCTGTCGTGGCGCGAGGGCCTCGTGATGGCACCGCTGCTCGGCCTGATCGTCTTCCTCGGCGTGTACCCGAAGCCCATGCTCGATCGCATCGAGCCCGCCGTCGAGCGCCTCGTCGGCCACGTCGAGGACCACAGCGACTTCCGCGAGCCCGAGGTGGCCAAGGTCGGGGCCCGACCCGTCGAGGACGCGGACTCGGCAGACACGCCGGACCTCGACGACGAGCAGGCGCCGGCTGACGACGGGGAGGGCGGCCACTGATGGGTCCGATCCTCGCCCTCGTGTCCCAGCCGCTCGACGACCCGCCCACCCCGATCGAACGGGTCGACGTGGCCTGGACCGCGATCGCGCCGCTCCTCGTCCTCATCGGCGGCGCCCTCCTGCTGCTGGTCGGCAACGCCCTCATCCGGCGCCGGATCCCGGCCGGCCTCTACGCCGCGTTCACCTCCTTGACCGCGCTGGCGGCGATCGGCTGCGCGCTGCCGCTGTGGGACCGCGTGCAGGACGCCGACCGCGGCCCGTTCTCCACGCTGGCCGAGGCGGTCGGCGTCGACGGGTTCTCCGTGTTCGCCACGATCGTCATCGGCGCCGCCGTCCTCTTCGGCGCCCTCCTCATGGACGGCTGGCTGCGCCGCGAGGAGATGGAGGGGGCCGAGCCCTACGTCCTCGTGCTCCTGTCGGCGTCCGGCGGCGTGATGATGGCCTCGGCCAACGATCTCATCGTCATGTTCCTCGGCCTCGAGATCCTCTCGCTCGCCGCGTACGTGCTGGCCGCCATGCACCTGCGCAAGACGTCGTCGCAGGAAGCCGGCGTGAAGTACTTCGTGCTCGGGGCGTTCGCCTCCGCGTTCTTCCTCTACGGCATCGCCCTGGTCTACGGGGCCACCGGCTCGACGAACCTCATCGACATCTCGACGTACCTGTCCGAGACGGTGCTGCGGGACACGGGGCTCCTGCTCGCCGGCATGGCGCTCCTCCTGGTGGGCTTCGGCTTCAAGGTCGCCGCCGTGCCCTTCCACTTCTGGGCGCCCGACGTGTACCAGGGCGCGCCCAGCCCGAGCGTGGCGTGGATGGCCTCGGGGGTGAAGGTGGCGGGCTTCGTGGGGCTGCTCCGCGTGTTCCACCTCGGCCTCGCCCAGTACCAGCTCGACTGGCAACCGGTCGTGTTCGCGATCGCCGCCATCACGCTGCTCGTCGGGGCCGTGCTCGCGGTCGTCCAGACCGACGTGAAGCGGATGCTCGCCTACTCGTCGATCAACCACGCGGGCTTCGTGCTGCTCGGCGTCCAGGCCGCCACCGACGAGGGCGTGAAGGCGTCGCTCTTCTACCTGGCCGCCTACACGGCGATGGTCGCCGGGAGCTTCGGCGTCATCGCCGTCGTCACCCGCAAGGGCGACATCGGCACCGGCCTGGACGACCTCCGGGGGCTGTCCCGCGACCGGCCGCTCCTCGCCCTCACGTTCGCGCTGCTGCTGTTCGCGCAGGCCGGCGTGCCGCTCACGTCCGGGTTCTTCGCAAAGTTCTACGTGCTCGAGGCGGCCGTCGACGCGGGCTCCACCTGGCTGGCCGTGATCGCGATGCTCACCGCGGCCATCTCGGCCTTCCTGTACCTGCGGATCACCGTCGCCATGTACATGACCCCGGACGACGAGCTCCCCGAGCCCCGCCGGATCCCGATCCCGGTCGGTGCCCGCCTCGCCCTCGCGCTCTCGCTCGTCGTCACCCTCGGCGCGGGCGTCTTCCCGAGCCTCCTGTCCGACCCCGCCGGCGATGCCACCCCGGCGCTCGTGGTCGAGGCCGAACCGGCCGAGGCCGAACCGCTCGTCCCCTAGCCCCGGCCGCGGCGCGAGCCGTCGGCCTGGTCCTCCATCGCCTCGAAGGCCTCGACGAGGACCCGCCGCTCCTCGTCCGACAGGCGAGCATCGGCGTGGGCCAGCTGGTACTGCCGCGGCGGCATCGACCCGTCCGCGACCTCGTCGGCCGCGTCGTCGAGGTCGGCCTCCTGCTCCCGGTCGAGCTCGGAGAGGTTGAGCACCTCGCGCCCGTCCTCGACGTCGCGCCGAACGAGCCAGGACATCGGCGCGACGTAGCTGTAGGCCGGCCAGTCGGTCTCGTTGCTGTGGCAGTCCATGCACGCGCCGCGGGCCAGCGCCTCCGCCTCGGCCGAGGGGAACACGGCGGCCCGGGTCACCGGCGGGTTCTCGTGCCACCACCCGTAGGGCACGAGCTGCGCGGCCGCGAGCACTGCGAGGGCCACCACGACCACCCGCACGAGCACCCTTCGCATGGTGGGGGTGCCTACCCGAAAACCTGCTTCGCCCAGCACCCGGCCCGTAGCATCCAGGGGTCCCGATGACTGCTCCCTCAGCGACGATCAGCGATGACGAGCTCCTCGAGCTCGCCCGACGCGGGGACCGCGCCGCCTTCGAATCGCTGCTGGCGCGCCACGACGAGCGCATGCGGGGCCTGGCCTACCGGTTGGTGGCGGACCGCCCCGGGATGGACGAGGCCCTGCTCGAGGCGTACGTCGCCGCGTACCGGGGCCTGCCCGCCCTGCGCCCCGGCAAGGACTTCGGCGACTGGCTCTACCGGCTCACCTACAACGCCTGCATCGACGAGATCCGGCGTCGTCGAGACGACCTCGACGTGATCGCGCCCGCGCCGTCGGGCGGGCCGCTGAGCACGTCGGAGATGGTGCGCACGTCGCTGGCCGAGCTGCCGCCGTCGCAGCGGGTCACGGTGGTGCTGGTGGACGGCGAGGGCTTCCACCACGCCGAGGTCGCCGAGATCCTCGGCGTGGCCCCCGGCACCGTCTCCTCCCGCCTCTACCGAGCCCGGACGAAGCTCCGCCGGCGCCTCTGGGACGAGGTCAGATGATGACCGGCGACGACCTCCTGGCGCCGACCGACGATGCCTTCATCCGGACGGCCATCCGGGGACTGCGGCCGCCCGAGCACCACCCGGCCTTCTGGACCGAGCTGACCAACGAGCTCGACGCGGCCGAGGAGCAGCTGGTCGCGCAGGGCGTCCTCGGCCCGCCCCCCCAGGCCGCGGTCGCGCCCGAGCCCCGGCCCGACCCGGCCCCG
>DATFFY010000412.1:0-5342 GCA_035249805.1 Acidimicrobiales bacterium
GCGTTCGTCAGCGCGTCGAGGTGCTCGACCGCGTCGATGTACTCCTCCACCCAGCGCTGGACCACGGCGGCGGACCTCTCCACCCGCTCGAACTGCCCGACGACCTGGCCGACGGGGTTGAAGGCGACGTCGACGGTCTGGTCGGGCCACCGGTGCGTCGCCGAGACGGCCATGCCCGAGACCATGTACTGGAGGGGCATGCCCAGCGGCTCGGGGTTGCCCGGCGCCTCCCACGCGTCGGTCCAGTCGTTGCGGAGCATGCGGCAGGGCTTGCCGGTGAACGAGCGGCTGCGCACGGTGTCCCGCGAGCTGGCCTCGATGTACGCCTTCTGCTGCACCGGGGTGTTCTCGGACTCCTCGACCATCAGCCACTGGGACCCGGTCCAGGCACCCTGGCAGCCGAGGGCCAGGGCCGCGGCGATCTGGGCGCCCGACCCGATGCCGCCGGCCGCCAGCACCGGTCGGGGGGCGACCGCCTTCACGACCTGGGGCCACAGCACGATCGACCCGACCTCGCCGCAGTGGCCGCCGCCCTCCCCGCCCTGGGCGATGATGATGTCGACGTCGGCGGCCGCGTGCTTCAGGGCCTGGTAGGGCGACCCGCACAGCGCGGCGACCATCCGGCCCGCGGCGTGGATGTGCTCGATCATGTCCGGGGGCGGTGTGCCCAGGGCGTTGGCGATGAGCGTCATCTTCGGGTGGCGCAGCGCGATCTCGACCTGCGGTGTCGCCGTCGCCTCGGTCCAGCCGAGCAGCTGCAGCGAGTTGTCGTCACCTTCCTCCGGCGGCGGGAGCGGCACGCCGTGGTCGAGCAGCAGCTTCCGGGCGAAGTCGAGGTGGCCCTGGGGGACCATGTCCTGGAGCATCTTGGTGAGCTCGTCGGCGGACAGGTCGGCGTCCATGCCCTCGTACTTGTTCGGGATGACGATGTCCACGCCATAGGGCTTGTCGCCGATGTGCTCGTCGATCCAGCTCAGCTCGATCTCGAGCTGCTCGGGGGTGAAGCCGACCGCCCCGAGCACGCCGAAGCCACCCGCCTTGCTGACGGCGACCACGACGTCGCGGCAGTGCGTGAAGGCGAAGATCGGGAACTCGATGCCGAGGTCGTCGCAGAGCTGCGTGCGCATGGGGTGTCCTTACCTGGGGAGGGGAACGGTCGGGGTGAAGCGGACGGGCATCGTCTTGATGCCGTTGACGAAGTCGGAGTGCAGGCGGTTGACGGGGCCGGCCAGCTCGAGGTCGGGCAGGCGCTCGACGAGCTGGCGCATCGTCGCCCTGATCTCGGCCCTGGCCAGGCTGGCGCCGAGGCAGTAGTGGACGCCGCCCCCACCGAAGGTGACGTGGTCGTTCGGGGTGCGACCGACGTCGAAGCGGTGCGGGTCGTCGAACACCTCCTCGTCGCGGTTGGCCGAGGCGTAGTACAGGACGACCTTGTCGCCCTCCTTGATCGGCACACCTCGCACCTCGACGTCCCGCGTGGCGGTGCGGCGGAAGTTGTGGATCGAGCTGCCGAACCGGAGCATCTCGTCGACGCCCGTGTCCCAGAGCGAGGGGTCGTCGCGCAGCCGCTGGGCCTGGTCGGGATGGGCGATGATGTCGAGCATCGCGTGGTTGATGAGGTTCCGGGTCGTCTCGTTGCCGGCCACGATCAGCGTGATGAAGAACAGGTTCAGCTCGGCGTCGTCGAGGCGCTCGCCGTCGATCTCGGCCTGCACCAGCGCCGTCATGATGTCGTCGCGCGGGTTGGCCCGTCGGTCGGCCGCCACCGCGTCGCACAGCATGTAGACCTCCATCGCCGCCGCGGTGGGGCCGCCCTCGAGCTCCTGGTAGTCCGGGTCGTCCCTCGAGCCGATGAGGTGGTTCGACAGCTCGAAGATCCGCGGCCACAGCTCCTTCTCGAGCCCGATCATCTCGCAGATCATCTGGACGGGGACCTGCGCCGCGATCTCCTCGACGAACTCGACCTCGCCCTTCTCGCACACGTTGTCGACGACGACGGCGGCCCGGCGCTCGATCTCGTCGACGAGCATCCGGATCATCCGAGGGGTGAACCCCTTCGAGACGAGCTTCCTGTACCGGTTGTGCTTCGGCGGGTCCATGTTGAGGATCGTCAGGCGCAGCTGCGACAGCGCCTCCTCGTCGGCGGTCGGGATGAACGTGCCGCCGAGCTCGGACGAGAACGTCGCGCAGTCGTGGCTCGCGGCGCGCACGTCGGCGTGCTTCGTGAGGGCCCAGAAGCCCGTGTCGCCCGGCTCGGGGTGCCAGTACACGGGCGCCTCGGCCCGCAGCCGGTCGAACTGGTCGTGCGGGACGCCCTTGCCCCAGGTGGAGGCGAGGAGGTCGATGCCCTCGAGCGCGTTCGCGGTCGTCGTCATGTCAGCGCCTCCCGGCGTCCGGCGCCGACGGCACCCCGCAGGGCGGCGACGGCGGTCTCCGTGTCGATCGCATCGGGGTCGATGCGCCTGATCATCTCGAGGCCCAGCAGCACGCCGATCACGGCGGCCCCGCCGGTCGGCGGTGGCACGGGCCGGCCCTCCTCCGAGGCCCATCGGGCAAGGGCGTCATCGATCGCGGTCCAGGCCACGCGGTAGCGCCGGGACAGGTGGGCCAGTGCCGCTTCGTCCCGGGCCGCGAAGGACCAGAGCTCGTGCTCGAGCCGGATCCAGCGGCCGTCGCCCGCGGGCGGGCTGGCCACGTTGCGCCAGATGGCCGCGAGCCGGTCGTCGAGCGTGGTCGCAGCCGCCACCTCGGCGCCGATCACCTCGGCGGTGGCGTCCGTCCAGCCCTCGAGCAGCGCGAACAGGAGGCCGTCCTTGCCGCCGAAGTGGTCGTAGACCGCCCCCGAGGTGCGGTCGGCCAGCTCGGCGATCGCATCGACCGAGGAGCCGTCGACGCCGCGCTCGGCGAAGAGCTCCGCGGCCGCGGCGAGCAGCCGCTCGCGGGTCTCCGCCCGTCGCTCCCCCTGCGTGGCCACGAGAGCGAACTTACATAGCCGGGTCTATGTATGTCCAAACGACCGTTTGGCGAAGCTCCGGATCCGGTCCGTCACGAGCGCGGGCTGCTCGTCGTGGATGAGGTGGCTGGCCCCCGGCACGAGCTCGACCGTGGCGTGCGGGTTCACCGCGCGGAACGGCGCCTCGTCCTCGGGCCGGAACGCCGCGAACAGCTCGGCCCGCAGGACGTGGACGGGGACCGGGAGCGGGCGCCGCGGGTCGAAGGCGCCCAGGGCGGCGCCGGTGAGGGCGGCCTCGAGGGCCTCGGGATCGAAGTCCTTCGTGGCCTGGCCGTGGCGCCGCACGCCGTCGGGGCCGAGGAGGTCACCGACCGTGCCCGCGCCGTTCAGCGCCGGCACGGACGCCGCCGCCGCGACGTACTCGTCGAGGCTCGCACCCCGGCCGCGCATCTCGCGGAACGAGTCGCGCATCAGCGGGAAGATGAAGCCGAACGGCGTCGTCTCCAGCGCTGCGGCGCTGCCGACGAACAGCGGCGGGTCCTCGAGGAGCGCGCCCCGCACGAGCTCGGGCCGATCGCCGATCACCTGGGCCGACACCACGCCGCCCAGGGAGTGGCCGACGAGGACGGCCGGCTCCCCCACCACCTGCTCGAGGAGCGCGACGAGGTCGTCCCCCCAGTGGCGGATGTCGTACGTGCCGAGCGCGTGCGAGGACCCGCCGTGCCCGCGGTGGTCGTACGTGACGACGCGGTGGTCCCGCGCGAGGTCGGCCGCGATGTCGTGCCACGTCGAGCGGGCGCCGGAGATCCCGTGGGCGAGCACCAGCGGCGGCGTGTCCTCCGGACCGGCGACGTCGTAGGCCAGCTCGACGCCGTCGTGGGCGAGCGTGGGCACGGCTGCGCTACCGGATGATCTTGCGGACGATGCGCTCGGTGAGGCCCTTGTACGGCGGGTACAGGAGCTTGAGGTCCGGCTTGGTCGGCTTGCGCAGGACGCTCTTGTGGTGGCTGAACGAGTCGAACCCCCGCTTGCCGTGGTAGGCGCCCATGCCGCTGTCGCCCACCCCGCCGAACGGAAGGTCCGGGGGCAGCACGTGCATCAGCGTCTGGTTCACGCAGATGCCGCCGCTGCTGACCTCGTCGACGATCGACGCGACCACGTCGTCCTGCTGCGCGAACACGTAGAGGGCGAGCGGCTTGGGGCGGGCGGAGATGAAGGCCTTGGCCTCGTCGGGCCCGTCGACCGCGAGCACGGGCAGGATCGGCCCGAAGATCTCCTCTTGCATCACGGGGCTCTCGGGGGCGGGGTCGACGGCGATCGTGGGGGCGACGTAGCGCTCTGCCGCGTCGACCTCCCCGCCGGTCACGACGGTGCCCACGCCCTGCTGGAGCAGCCCCTGCAGGCGCTGGACGTGCCGGTCGCTCACGATGCGACCGAGGCTGTCGCTCGACTTCGGGTCGCTCCCGTAGAAGGCGTGGACGTTGGCGACGAGCTTGTCGACCAGCTGGTCGCGGATCTGCCGGTCGGCGAGGACGTAGTCGGGCGCGATGCACGTCTGGCCCACGTTGAGGAACTTGCCCCAGGTGATCCGCCGGGCGGCGACGTCGAGGTCGGCGCTGGCGTGGACGTAGGTGGGCGACTTCCCGCCGAGCTCGAGCAGCGTCGGCGTGAGGTGCTTGGCCGCGGCTTGGGCGACGATGCGGCCGACGGTCGTCGACCCGGTGAAGCAGATGTGGTCCCACCGCTGCTCGAGCAGCGCCGTCGTCTCGTCCACGCCGCCCTCGACGACCACGACGGCGTCGGGGTCGACGTACCGCGGGATCAGCCGGGCCAGCGCGGCGGAGCACGCCGGGGCGAGCTCGGACGGCTTGGCCACCACGCAGTTGCCCGCGGCCAGGGCCGCTGCCATCGGCTCGACGAGCAGCTGGATGGGGTAGTTCCACGGCGCGATCACGAGGGCCACGCCCAGGGGCTCCGGCTGCACCCAGGCCCTGGCCGGCGCCACGGTGAGCGGCACGCCGACCTTCTTCGGGCGCACCCACGCGGCCACGTGCGAGTGCAGGTGGCGGACCTCGGCCCTGGCGTGGCCGATGTCCGCGGCGAACGCCTCGACGGTGGGCCGCCGGAGGTCCTGGTGCAGGGCCGCGACCAGCTCCGCCTCGCCGTCGTCGAGCATCCGCCGCAGGCCGGCCAGCTGCTCCTTGCGCCACGCGAGGGGCCGGGTGCGACCGCTCTCGAAGGTCGTGCGCAGGGTCTTGGCGATGACCTCGGCGTCGGGGGCGGAGGACGGGCTCGTCGTGGTCATGGCGCCACCTCGTGGGGCTGTGCGGATGCCTGCTTCGGCCAGGAGGGCCTCCGCAGGTGCGGCTCGGGCACGCAAAGCGCACCG
>DATFFY010000413.1:0-4739 GCA_035249805.1 Acidimicrobiales bacterium
CGGTCGACGAGCGTCGCCAGGCCGCGCCGAGCCTCGTCGCCCAGCGGTGCGAGCTCGAGCCCCGCGTCGACGGCGGCGTCCGCCCCGATGGCGAGGGAGCCGCCGGCGTTGCCGACGACAGCGACGCGCCGTCCCCGCGGCAGCGGCTGGGCGACGAGGACGCGGATCGTGTCGAGCAGGTCGGGCAGCGACGGGACGCGGATCACACCGGTCTGGGACAGGAGCGCGTCGTCCGAGGCCCGGTCCACCGGGCGGGGCGTGCCGGGGAGCCACCCGGCCTTCACCGCGACCACCGGCTTGGCGCGGGTGAGGCGGCGGGCGAGGCGGCTGAAGTGCCGGGCGTTGCCGAAGGACTCGATGTACAGCCCCACGACGTCGGTGTGCTCGTCCCCGGCCCAGTACTGGAGCAGGTCGTTGCCCGACACGTCGGCGCGGTTGCCGAGGGCCACGAACGACGAGATGCCGATCCCCGCCTCACGGGCCTGGGCCACGACCGCGGCGCCCACCATGCCGGACTCCGACAGCAGCCCGACCCGCCCGGGCAGGGAGGGGATGTGGGCGAACGTGCCGTGCAGCCGGACCTCCGGGTCGGTGTTGAGGATCCCGAGGCAGTTGGGGCCGACGACGCGGATGCCCCACGAACGGGCGACGCGGAGGACCTCGGCCTCGAGCGCGGCGCCCTCGGGGCCGACCTCGGCGAAGCCGGACGACAGGATGACGACGCCGTACACCTGCTTGCGGCCGCACTCCTCCACGACGGCCGCCACCTGCGCCGCGGGCACGGCGATCACCGCGAGGTCCACGTCGTCCGGGATGTCGAGGATGCTCGGGACGGCCCGCAGCGACGCCACGTGCTCGGCCTTCGGGTTGACGGGCCACACCGGCCCCTGGAACCCGGCCCGTTGGAGGTTGCGGACGACCTCGTGGCCGACGCCCCCGGGGTCCCGGCCCGCGCCGATGACCGCCACCGACCGCGGTGACAGCAGGCGGCGCACGGCCTGGCTCGCCGCGGTGCGGGCGCGCTCCTCGATGGCCGCCTCGGCCTCGGCCGTGGGCGCCAACCCGAGGCGGACCTCGATCACGCCGTCGGCGAAGCGCGTCGCCGTCTCGAACCCGGCCTGGGTGAAGACGCCGATCATCTTGCGGTTCTCCGGCAGGACCGACGCCGTGAAGCCGGAGAGGCCGACCGCGCGCGCTCGTACTGCCAGGTGCTCGAGGAGCACGGTGGCGAGGCCGCGCCCGTGGTTGGCGTCGTCGACGAAGAACGCGACCTCGGCCTCGGACCGGTGCCGCCAGCGGTCGTAGCGGGCCACGCCGAGCACGTCGTCGCCCCGCACCGCGACGAGGGCCATGCGGTCGACGTAGTCCACGCCCACCATCCGCTCGAGCTCCCGGTCGGTGAGGCGAGGACGGGGGCTGAAGTAGCGGTAGTAGATGCTCTGCGGCGACTGCCGGGCGTGGAAGGCGACGAGGAGGGGCGCGTCCTCCGGCCGGATCGGCCGCACGTGGGCCGTGGCCCCGTCGGAGAGCACCACGTCCGTCTCGAACTCGGACGGGTATCCCGCCGGAAGGCCCTCCACCTCCCCCATGACGGCGAACCTACCGGCGCTCAGGCGGGAGTGCGGCCCCGGCGGGCCTGGCGGGCGATGTGCCATCCGCCACCGGCGACGGCGAGCACGACGACGCCCAGGAGGAGCAGCTGCAGCGCGCCGCCCCGGTCGCCTGCCTCGTCGGGGGCCTCGCCGCTGTCGGGCTCCGGGATGATGTCCTGCGTCGGGACCTCACCGCGCCCGTCCTGGGCCGCTGCGGGCGCGGTGAGCCCGAGCGTGACCGCGAGGACGAGCGCGAGCAGCGCCCGCCTCACGCCTTGCGCGCCTTGGAGGCCTTGGAGGCCTTGGACGAGCCGGAGCGGGACCGCCGGCGCCGGGGCGACGCGCTCGCGGTGGCCGCCGCCTCGTCGGCCCCGATCGTGCGGGTGTCGTCGAGGTCCCACATCCAGCGGCCCCCGTCGTTGCGGAGGCGACCGAGGGCCACGCCGGGCACGGCCCGGTCGGTGAAGGCCACGACCCGCTGGCCCTCCGCGATGGCCGCCTCGGCGGCCCGCTGGAGGAAGCCGACGGTGCCGTCGAGGGCCCCGGCGGGCGCGCACACGATGGCCCCGGCGACGATGTCGCCCTCGAAGAGGGGTTGGTCGGCCTTCGACAGGTCCCACTTCACCGAGGGGTCGGCGAGCACGGCCACGTCCACCGACGGGTGCGCGAAGTGCAGGTGCACGAGGGCCTGGTGCAGCTGCGACAACGAGAGCGAGGACCGCCGGAATCCGGCGACCATGCCGGCATCGACGAGGACGAGGGTTGGCTCCACTGGTGGGCCGTGAGGGACTCGAACCCCCGACCCCTTGCGCGTCATGCAAGTGCTCTAGCCAACTGAGCTAACGGCCCCAGGACGGACGACTCTACTCCCCTATCGTCGGCCGGATGCCAACCGCCTCCCCCCTGCGGCAGCTCTGGTCCCACGCGCGGAACCACCGCGCCAAGGTCGTCCAGGCCACCGTCCTGTCGGTCGTCAACAAGGCCTGCGACGTGGTGCCCGAGCTGCTCATCGGCGCCGCCGTCGACGTCGTCGTCAACCAGGACCAGTCCTTCGTCGGGCGCGTCTTCGACGTCGAGGACCGCTTCGACCAGCTGACGATCCTCGCGGTCGTCAACGTCGTGGCGTGGATCCTCGAGTCGATCTCCGACTACCTCGCGGAGGTCACCTGGCGGAACCTCGCGCAGGCCATCGAGCACGACACCCGCATGGAGGCGTACGGCCACGTGCAGGACCTCGAGCTCGCGTACTTCGAGGATCAGACGTCCGGTGGGCTCATGGCGATCCTGAACGACGACGTGAACCAGCTCGAGCGCTTCCTCGACTTCGGGGCCAACGCGCTCATCCTCACCTTCGCCAACGTGCTCTACGTGGGCATCGCGTTCACCGCGATCTCCCCGATCCTGGCCCTGCTGGCGTTCCTGCCGATCCCGATCGTCGTGCTCGGCTCCCTGCGCTACCAGAAGACGCTGGAGACGCGCTACGACGCCGTGCGCGCGGCGGCCGGCGACATCGCCGCCACCCTGACCAACAACCTCGGCGGCATCGCCACCATCAAGGCCTTCACGGCCGAGGCCCGGGAGGTCGAGCGGGTCGGCGACGCGAGCCGGGCGTACAGCGACGCGAACGTCGCCGCCATCCGGTACTCCGCGGCGTTCATCCCGGTCATCCGCATGGCGATCCTCGCCGGCTTCACCCTGACCCTCGTCGTGGGCGGTCGCATGGCCCTCAACGACGACCTCGAGGTCGGCCTGTTCTCGGTGCTCGTCTACATGACCCAGCGGCTGCTGTGGCCCCTCACCGAGCTGGGCGAGACCTTCGACCTCTACCAGCGGGCCATGGCGTCGTGCCGGCGGATCTTCGGCCTGCTCGAGGTGCCGCCCACCATCCGGCCCGGCACCCGCGACCTGCCCGAGCCGGTGCAGGGGGCGGTGCGCTTCGAGGGCGTGCGCTTCGCCTACCCCTCGAACCCGTCGGACGTGCTGCACGACCTCGACCTCGACATCCCCGCCGGGGAGACGCACGCCATCGTCGGCTCGACCGGCTCCGGCAAGAGCACGGTCGTCAAGCTCCTGCTGCGCCTGTACGAGCCGGGCCAGGGCCGCATCACCGTGGACGGGCTGGCGCTGGAGGACCTCACGTTCACGTCCCTGCGGGGGGCCATCGGCTTCGTGGCCCAGGACGTGTTCCTGTTCCACGGCACGGTGCGGGAGAACCTGACCTACGGGCGGCCCCACGCGACCGACGAGGAGGTCGTGCGGGCGGCGACGCTCGCGGAGGCGCACACGTTCATCCAGGCGCTCGCCGACGGGTACGACACCGTCGTCGGCGAGCGGGGCCAGAAGCTGTCGGGCGGGCAGCGCCAGCGGCTGACCCTGGCCCGCGCCATCCTGCGCGACCCCGCCATCCTCGTGCTCGACGAGGCGACGTCCGCGGTCGACAACGAGACGGAGGCCGCCATCCAGCGGTCCCTCGACCGGGTCGCCGCGGGGCGCACGACGATCGTGATCGCGCACCGGCTGTCGACGGTGCGCCACGCGCACCGCATCCACGTGCTGGAGGCCGGGCGGGTGGTGGAGGCCGGCACGCACGAGGAGCTGCTCGACGCGGGTGGCCTCTACGCCGCGCTGTGGCGCGTCCAGACGGGCGACGCGGCGACGGCGATCGACTGAGCTCCTGCCTGCTCAGGGGGCGGCGGCGAGGCGGGCGCGGACCCACTCGCCGAGCACGGCGAGGGCCTCGGCGCCCTCCGGGACCAGCCCGGCGAACGCGTGCCACACGTGGAACATCTCGGGGGCGACCCAGAGCTCCACGTCGACGTCCGCCTCTCGCGCCCGTTCGGCGAGCAGCACCGAGTCGTCGAGCAGCACCTCGTGGTCCCCGACGTGGATCAGCAGCGGCGGCAGGCCGGCGAGGTCCGCGTAGACGGCGGACACCGTCGGGTCCTTCGGGTCCTTGCCGGCGAGGTACGCCTCGGCGGACGGCTCGAGGCCCTCGAACGACACCATCGGGTCGACGTCGGCCCGGGTGCGGTAGCTGGCCCCCGACATCGTGAGGTCGGCCCACGGCGAGATGAGCGCCCCTCCGGCGGGCAGCGGCTCGCCGCGGTCCCGGAGGGCGAGGAGGGTGGCGGCCGCCAGCCCGCCCCC
>DATFFY010000414.1:0-2190 GCA_035249805.1 Acidimicrobiales bacterium
CGTCGCGGGGCGCCGCAGCACGCGCGGCGCCGCGGCGAGCGCGCCGACACCGGCGAGGAAGCGCCGGCGGGGGAGGTCGGGCACCGGGCAAACGTACCGAGGCGCGGTCACTACGGTGACCCGCGGACACGGACCGCCAGGGGGATCGATGGCAGAGCTGGTTTTGGCCGGGCAGGCCGCGCTGATCACGGGCGGTGGGAGCGGGATCGGGCTCGCCTGTGCCCGGCACCTGCTGCGCGACGGAGCGTCGGTGACGCTGGCCGGCCGGGGGCAGGAGCGGCTCGACGCTGCGGCGGCGGATCTGCGAGCCGAGGCGCCGGAGGGCGCGGAGGTGCGCACTGTCACCTGCGACGTGGCCGAGGAGGACGACGTCGCCGCCGCGGTCGACGCGGCCGCCTCGATCACCGGTGGCCTCCAGCACTGCGTCGCGTCCGCGGGCACCGGCACGGTGGGCCCGGTCGTCGCGCTGCCGGCCGACGAGTGGCGGCGCGTGCTGTCGATCAACCTCGACGGCGCCTTCTTCACGCTCAAGCACGCCTGCGCGGCGATGGTCCGCTCGGGGGGCGGGGCCTTCGTCGGCATCTCGTCGATCGCCGCCCCGCTCACGCACCCGTTCATGTCGGTGTACTGCGTGTCCAAGGTCGGGCTCGAGGCGCTGGTGCGCACGGCCGCGGACGAGCTCGGCCGGGCCAACGTCCGGGTCAACGCCGTCCGGCCCGGCCTCGTGCCCACCGAGCTGGCCGCCCCCCTCGAGCAGGACCCCGCCGTCCTGGCCGACTACCTGGCCCAGATGCCGGTGCGCCGCACGGGGACCGTGGACGACGTGGCGGCGCTGGTCCGGTTCCTCCTGGGCCCCGAGTCCTCGTGGATCACCGGCCAGTGCGTGGGGGTGGACGGCGGGCACCACCTCCGGCGGGGGCCCGACGTGGAGCACTGGGCCCGGGCCATCTACGGCGACGCTGTCGACGGGAGGATCGATGTCCCCTAGGGATGGTTCCCCGCCTGGCCAGCCTACCGACCGGTAGGTAGGCTGGGGGGCATGACGTCGCAGGACGCCCTTCTGAGCGAGCTGGAGCCCACGGCCGCTCACCTACTCGACCGCCACCTGGCCTCCGCGAAGGAGTGGTTCCCCCACGACCTCGTGCCGTGGGGCCGGGGCCGGGACTTCGACCCCGGCTACGAGTGGTCCCCCGAGGAGGCCAACCTCCCGGAGGTGGTCCGGAGCGCGCTGTTCGTCAACCTCCTGACCGAGGACAACCTGCCGTACTACTTCCGCACGATCGAGGCGATGTTCGGCGCGGACACCAGCTGGGGGGTGTGGGCCCGCCGGTGGACGGCCGAGGAGGGGCGCCACTCGATCGTGATCCGGGACTACCTCACCGTCACCCGGGCCATCGACCCGGTGCACCTCGAGCGGGCCCGCATGGCCCAGGTGGAGTGCGGGCAGGTGCCGCAGCCCGAGACGGCCCACGACGGGTTCGCCTACGTCGCGCTGCAGGAGCTCGCCACCCGCATCGCCCACCACAACACCGGCAAGCTCCTCGAGGACCGCGCCGGCTACGAGGTCATGAAGAAGGTCGCGAGCGACGAGAACCGCCACCACCTCTTCTACCGGGACCTCGTGAGCGCCGCCCTCGAGGTCGACCCGTCGGGGATGGTGTGCGCGATCGAGCGCCAGGTGCGGACCTTCGAGATGCCGGGCACGGGCATCCTCGACTTCGAGGCCCACGCCAAGGCGATCGCCAAGGCGGGCATCTACGACTTCGGCATCCACCACGACCAGATCCTCGTGCCGGTGGTGCTGCGCCACTGGGGCGTGGAGGAGCTCGAGGGGCTCACCCCCGAGGCGGAGGTGGCCCGGGCCGCGCTGGTGAAGCGCATCGCCCGCATCGGCAAGGCCGGCCGGCGCATGTCCGAGCGCCGCGACGAGACCGACGCCGAGCGCGTCCTCGCCGCCGCCGGCTGACCGCTACACCTCGGTCGTCTCCTCGGGGAAGGTGACCGTCACCGTGAGCTCTTCCGCGCCGCGCACGAGCAGCAGCTCGAGCGACCCCTCGGCGGCGTCGATGGCGCGGTGGAGGTCGTCGACCTGGGCCACCGGGCTCCCGGCCGCACCGGCCACGAGGTCGCCGACCTGCACGGCGGCCGCCCCTGCCGGGCCCGACGGGTCGACCGAGCGCACGAGGAGGC
>DATFFY010000415.1:0-9247 GCA_035249805.1 Acidimicrobiales bacterium
TGACGCCGCGTTCGCCGGCCAGGGCGTGGTGGCCGAGACGCTGAACATGAGCGACATCAAGGGGTACCGCGTCGGGGGCACGATCCACGTCGTCGTGAACAACCAGATCGGGTTCACCACCACGCCCGAGTCGGCCCGCACCGGGTACTACTCCACCGACGTCGCGAAGATCATCCAGGCGCCGATCTTCCACGTGAACGGCGACGACCCGGAGGCCTGCGTGCGCGTCGCGCGGCTGGCGTTCGCGTACCGGCAGCGGTTCCACAAGGACGTCGTCATCGACATGGTCTGCTACCGCCGCCACGGCCACAACGAGGGCGACGACCCGAGCTACACGCAGCCGCTCATGTACGCCAAGATCGACCAGCGACGGTCCGTGCGGAAGCTGTTCACCGAGTCGCTCGTGAAGCGGGGCCAGCTCTCCCTCGACGAGGCCGAGCAGGCCCTCGACGACTTCCACGCCCGCCTCCAGACGGCGCTCGACGAGACCCGCCAGTCCGCCCCGCCGAAGGACACGCTGGCCAAGGCGCCGCCGCCGGCGGTCGGCGTGCTCCCGCCCGTCGAGACCGGCGTGGACCGAGAGCTGCTCGACACCGTGTACCGGACCATGTCGACCTTCCCGGACGACTTCAACGTCCACCCCAAGCTCCTCAAGCAGTTCGAGGCGCGGGACAAGATGTGGGCCGACGGCGAGGTCGACTGGGCGCTCGCGGAGGCGATGGCCTACGGATCGCTGCTGCTCGAGGGCACCAACATCCGCATCGCCGGCCAGGACACGCGCCGCGGCACCTTCAGCCACCGTCACGCGGTGCTGATCGACCACACCAACGGCACGGAGTACGCCCCGCTCGCGCACCTCGGTCCCGACCAGGGCAAGTTCTGGATCTACGACTCCCTGCTGTCCGAATACGCCGCCCTCGGCTTCGAGTACGGGTACTCGGTGGAGGCGAAGGACTCGCTGGTGGTCTGGGAGGCGCAGTTCGGCGACTTCTGGAACGGCGCGTCCACGATCGTCGACCAGTTCATCGTCGCCGCCGAGGACAAGTGGAACCAGACGTCCGGCCTCGTGCTGTACCTGCCCCACGGCTACGAGGGGCAGGGCCCCGAGCACTCGTCGGCCCGGGTCGAGCGGTTCCTGACGATGTGCGCCGAGGACAACATCCAGGTCGCCAACGTCACCCAGGCCTCGCAGGTCTTCCACCTCGTGCGCCGCCAGGTCCGCCGGAGCGTGCACAAGCCCCTCGTCCTGTTCACGCCGAAGTCCCTGCTGCGGGCCAAGCCGGCGCGGTCGTCGGCCACCGACCTGCTGTCCGGCTCGTTCCGCGAGACGCTCGACGACGCCGGCATCCAGGACGCCGCGTCGGTGCAGCGCATCGTGCTCACCTCGGGCAAGGTCGGCCAGGAGGCCATCGCCGCCCGCGACACCGCCGGCGCGCCGGTGGCGATCGTGCGGGTCGAGCAGCTGTACCCGTGGCCCTTCGACCAGCTGGACGAGATCGCAGCCCGGTACGCGAACGCCCGCGAGATCGTCTGGCTCCAGGAGGAGCCGGAGAACATGGGCGCCTGGAGCTTCGTGAAGGGCCGGCTCTACGAGCGCTTCGAGGACAGCCACGAGATCCACCGCATCTCGCGGGTCGAGTCCGGCAGTCCCGCCGGCGGCTCCCACGCCATCCACGCGCAGGAGCAGCAAGCCCTCCTCGCCGCGGCCCTCACCGTCGGCACGTCGTCGTAGCCCCTGCTCGTTCTCGGGCGGTTGCTCCGTCGTGGGGACGGAGAGATCGCCCGAGTTCGTGTGTCACAGGGCGCTGCGATCCTCTCCAGGTGCCGACGGTCGACGAAGTGATCCACAGGTGTGCCCGGTTGGGCATCGTGACCCGCCCACAGCTGCTCGACGCCGGGCTGAGCGACGAGCAGATCTCCACTCGGGTCCAGCACGGCTCGTTGCGCACTGTCCACGCCGGCGTGTACACGACCTTTGGCAGACCGCTCGACCGCGAGAGCCGGATCCTCGCCGCCTGCCTCGCGGCCGGTTCATGCGCGGTTGCATCTCACCGATCGGCGCTGGGGCTCTGGGGTCTGCTTGACGGCGACCAGCCGGTCGAGGTCACGGCGCCGCGGTCGAGCCATCCGATGCCGCGCAAGGTGATCGTCCATCGGCCGAACGTCCTGCGGCCCATCGACGTGACGATGCGCCGGCACGTACCGATCACGAACCCGATGCGGTCGCTCCTCGACGCGGGTGCGGTTCTGCCCCCATGGCAGGTCTCGGAGTGCACCGAGCGGGCCTTGATGCAGCGGCTGGTGACGGTCAAGGGGCTGCGAGTGACCCTCGCTGAGCTCGGCGGTCGGGGACGGAGTGGGACGGCTGCGCTTCGCGAGCACCTCGATCGGCGGGCGCTCGGCGATCGCCGCCCCGAGAGCATCATCGAACCGCTGATGGCGCGCCTTCTCTATGACGGGCTCGGGATCGGGCCGGTCGATTATCAGCCGACGCTGGTACTCGACGGACTCCGGGTCCGGCCTGACTTCCTCGTGCCCGAGGCTCGGGTCGTCATCGAGGTCGACGGGCTCGACGCCCATGCCTCCCGTGGCGCGCTGGACTCGGACCTCGAGCGACAGAACCTTCTGACCCGCAATGGGTATCTGGTCCTTCGCTACACCATCACGCACCTGCGCCGGCCAGCGAAGGTCACGGCCGAGATCCGATCCGTGTGCCGCTCCCGCCTTGCCGCGTTATGTGCAGGCCATCGCCGTTCTCGGGCGATTTCTCCGTCCGACGGGCGGAGAACTGGCCCGAGTTCGTCAGGTCAGGGGCGGTCGGCGGCGTCCCGGGTGTCCTGGGCGGCCTTCACGCGGTGCCGTCGAGCATCGCGTCAGCGGAGCGCGAAGCCGACGACGGACTCGAGGTCGGCGATGGCCTGGTCGGGGTCCTCGACCTTGATCGTCGTCATGCCCATGGCGCGCGCCGGCTTGAGGTTGACGCCGAGGTCGTCGAGGAACACGACCTCGGTCGGCTCCACCGCGGCGAGCTCACAGGCCAGCTCGTAGAAGCGGGGGTCGGGCTTGCGCACGCCGACGCGGCTCGACTCGACCACGTGGTGGAAGAGCCCGAGCACGCCGTCGATGCTCGAGCGGGCGTTGGCGGCCCGGTCGTCGTCGAAGGACACCCAGTTGTTGGTCAGGCAGGCGGTGATCAGGCGCTCGCTGCAGCGGCGGACCGCCTCGACCATGGCCGGTCGCAGCTCGCCGGCCAGCAGGGGCATCACCTCGCGGGCGTCGACCTCGTGGCCCAGCGCCCGGCACTCCTCCTCGAACAGGTCGCAGAACTCCTCGAACCCCACCTCGCTGCGCTCGAAGCGGGCCCACGCGTTCGCGTCCGGGTTCGTCGCGTTGACCGTGCGCAGCAGGTCGCGCGGGAGCCCGTGGGCCTCCTCGTAGCGGTTGAACGCCTCGAACGGGCTCGAGAGCACGACGCCGCCGAAGTCGAAGAACGCGGCGCGGATGCCCATCAGCGACCGAGGAGGTCTTGGCTGAGCGCCTCCCACATGTCGGTCGACAGGCGGAGCGACTCGACGTCGACCCGCTCGTCGTCGCCGTGGAACATCTGGCCGTAGTCCTCGAAGGACAGGTTCGTGGAGAAGAGGCCGAAGCCGTACGACGGTGTGCCGAGCCGGCGGAAGAACCGCGCGTCCGTGGCGCCGACGGTCATCAGCGGCACGAGGCTCGATCCCTCGTAGAACGCCTTCGTCACGCGGTCGATCGCGTCCCAGAGCGGCGTGTCCGCGGGGGAGGAGGTCGACGGGTCGTCGTGCGACTCGACGAGCTCGACCCGGTCGGCGACGTCGCCCAGCGCCTCGTCGAGCATCGCCTGCACCTCCCTCGGTCCGTGGCCGGGCAGCGTGCGGATGTCGACCTGCAGGTCCACCCGATCCGGGATCACGTTGATCTTCGTCCCGCCCCGGGCGATGGTCGGGGCGAAGGTGGTGTGGGTGCAGGCGTGGAACATCCGGCCCATCCCGAGGGGGAGCTGGTCGCAGGCCTCGAGGAAGGTGTCCGGGTCGAGCAGCGGGCCGATGAGCTCGTCGGGGTAGTCCATCCCCTCGAGGAACCGCCGCCAGATCTCGTGGATCTCGGTGGCGGGCTGGTACTCGGCCAGCCGCTGGACGACCTTGGCCGCGGTCACGAGGGCGTTGTCGGTCTTGTAGGGCTGGGAGCCGTGACCCGGGGTGCCGGAGATGCGGAGCCGGGCCCAGTGGCTGCCCTTCTCGGCGATCAGCACCGGCAGCTTCACCCCGGTCGGGCTCGGGATCGGGATGCCGCCCGACTCGGTGATCACGTAGTCGGCCCGGACGGCATCGGCCTCGTGCTCGACCAGGTGCTCGGCGCCCAGCGAGCCCAACGCCTCCTCGTCGGCGACCGCGAGGTACACGAGCGTGCCGCGGGGCCGGAACCCGCCCCGCGCGAGGCGCTTGGTCGCGACCGCCATCGACGCGGTGAGGTTCAGCATGTCGACCGCGCCGCGGCCCCACACCTCGCCGTCGATGAGCTCGCCGCCGAAGGGATCGTGCCGCCAGCCGTCCGGGTTCGCGGGCACGACGTCGGTGTGGCCCATGAGCACGAGCGTCGGTGCATCGGGATCGGTGCCCTCGATGCGCGCGACGAGGCTCGTGCGACCCGGCGCCGCGTCGTAGCGCTCGACGTCGACGCCGCTGCCCTCGAGGTACGTCTCCAACAGGTCCGCGCTGCGCACCTCCTGTCCCGACGCAACGGTGCCGTCGTTGACGCACGCGTTGCGGATCAAGTGCTGCAGGAGATCCACCACCTCGTCGCTCATCGCGTGGAAACTACATCCGCGCGTCGCGCTGCGCGAGCGTGAATCCACCGCGCGACGTGCACATCGTGCTTGACTTGTGCTTTGCATGGCAGCGCGTCACGTCGTCGTCGACGGATCGAACCTTGCGACCGAGGGTCGCACACTCCCGAGCTTGCAACAGCTCGACGAAGCCGTGCGCGCGTACGAAGCCGAGTTCGCGCCCCCGACGGTGACCGTCGTCGTCGACGCGAGCTTCCCGAACCGCATCGACGCGAGCGAGCGCGAGCTGTTCGAGGGTGCGATCGAAGCGGGCGAGATCATCACGCCACCGGCCGGTGTCATCGGGCGGGGCGACGCCTTCCTGCTGCAGATCGCGGACCGCGCGGACGCGGTCGTCTTGTCGAACGACTCCTTCCAGGAGTTCCACGGCACCTACGGCTGGCTCTTCGACGCCGGCCGGCTCGTGGGGGGGAAGCCGGTCCCGCACGTGGGCTGGGTCTTCATGCACCGCTCGCCCGTGCGCGGCCCGTTGAGCCGCCGCTCGGTGAGCGACGCCAAGCGGACGGCGAAGGCGGCCGAGGACGCGCTCGTCCGGGAGGCGGCGGCCGACGTCGCGTCCACGAAGAAGAAGGCGGGGAGGAAGACGGCGGGCAAGCGCACCGCCGCGAAGGCGCCGGCCAAGAAGGCGGCCGCGAAGCCCGCTCCCGCGAGGAAGGCCGAGCTGGCCGCGTCGCCCGCCTCCGACGGCGGGCGCCGGGCGCGCCGTCGCAACGGATCCGGCGCCGTCGAGCCGTACAACGACGCGCTGCCCTTCATCGAGTTCGTGTCGGCCCACCCGGTCGGGTCGACCGTCAAGGGGGAGGTCGAGCGGTTCGCGTCGCACGGGGCCTACGTCCTCGTCGACGGCGCAAGGTGCTACCTGCCGTTGAAGCACCTCGCCGACCCGCCGCCCCGCAGCGCCCGAGAGGTGCTGGCGATGGGCACCCCCTACAAGTTCGTGGTCCATGCGTTCGACACCCCGCGCCGGGGCGTCGACCTGACCATGCCAGGTGTCGTGCCGGCAGGCACGGCAAGCGAACCCGTACACCAACTGACAGAGGAGGCACGGGTGGCACCTGCAAGGAAGAAGAAGGCCGCGGCCAAGAAGGCCCCGGCGCGGAAGAAGGCTGCGGCCAAGAAGGCCCCGGCTCGGAAGAAGGCAGCGGCCAAGCGCGCTCCGGCTCGCAAGAAGGCCGCAGCGAGGAAGGCTCCGGCCCGCAAGAAGGCCGCAGCGAAGAAGGCTCCGGCCCGCAAGAAGGCCGCAGCCAAGCGGGCTCCGGCCCGACGCAAGAAGGCTGCGGCCAAGAAGGCCCCGGCCCGCAAGAAGGCGGCAGCGAAGCGGGCTCCGGCCCGTCGCAAGTCGGCCGCGAAGCGGGCTCCGGCTCGCAAGCGCGCCGCGAAGAGGCGCTAGCGGCACCTCCCACCGCTGAGGCGACCGTGCACGTCGACCGACGCTTGTAGCGTCGGTCGACGTGCGCCTCGCCACCTGGAACGTCAACTCCCTCAACGCCCGGCTCGAGCGCGTCGAGGGCTGGCTGGCCGAGTGCCAGCCGGACGTGGTCTGCATGCAGGAGACCAAGCTCGCCGACTCGGCCTTCCCCTCGCTGGCCTTCGCCGCGATGGGGTACGAGGCGGTGCACCACGGCGAGGGTCGCTGGAACGGCGTCGCCATCCTGAGCCGCGTCGGCATCGAGGACGTCGTCAACGGCTTCGCCGACGACGACGGGCCCGACGCCGAGGCCCGCCTCCTCACCGCCACCTGCGGCGGCGTGCGGGTGATGAGCGCGTACGTGCCCAACGGGCGCGCCCTCGACCACGAGCACTACCGCTACAAGCTCGCCTGGCTCGGCCGCCTCCGTCGCCACCTCGACGCCGTGGCCGACCCCGCGCGGCCCGTGGCGCTGTGCGGCGACTTCAACATCGCCCCGACCGATCTCGACGTGTGGGACCCGGCCGCCGTGCACGGCGCCACCCACGTGAGCCCGCCCGAGCGCGCCGCGCTGCAGGAGCTGATCGACTGGGGGCTCGTGGACGTGTTCCGCGACCGCTTCCGGGACGTCGAGCGCCTGTACTCGTGGTGGGACTACCGCGCGGGCAACTTCCACAAGGGCTACGGCATGCGCATCGACCTGGTGCTGGCCACGCCCACCCTCGCCGACCGGACGGAGTGGGCGCTGATCGACCGCAACGCCCGCAAGGGCAAGGCGCCGTCGGACCACGCGCCGCTCGTGGTGCAGGTGCAGGAGACGGCGGCCGCGTGAGCGACTCCATGAACCCGGGGTCGCCCCAGTGGGCGCGGGAGCTGTCGAAGCTGCGCGGGGTGGAGCTCACCCCCCGCCGGGCCGAGCTGCGCCGGCTCGCCGACGCGGTCCGCGGCGTGCTGCACCGCCTCGTGCAGACGACGGCGCCCGTGCCGATGATCGCGGAGGCCGCCGACCAGCTCGAGGACATCGTGGAGCGGTTCCGGGCCCACCCGAACTCGTCGATCTACGAGGGGTTCGCGGAGGCGGCCAACGCGGGCGATCCGTTCGCCTTCCTCGACCACAGCCCGATGCTCGGGCACGCCAACCCGCTCGCACCGCCGATCGAGATCTGGATGGAGGACGAGCAGGTGGTCGGCCGAGCGCGCTTCGACGCCGCGTACGAGGGGCCGCCGGGCTGCGTCCACGGTGGCTACGTGGCGGCGGCGTTCGACGAGCTGCTCGGTTCCACGCAGTCGCTGTCCGGTGCCCCCGGCATGACGGCCCGGCTCATCGTGAACTACCGGTCGCCCACGCCGTTGCACACCGAGCTCCGCTTCGTCGGCTCGCTCGACCGGGTCGACGGCCGGAAGATCCACGTCAGCGGCCAGCTGTTCGCCGGCGACGTGCTGTGCGCGGAGGCCGAGGGGCTCTTCGTCTCGATGAAGCAGGACCGCTTCGCCGAGCTCAAGGCCCAGCGCGAGCAGCAGCGGCGCGACCTCGACGCCTAGCCTGCGAGGAAGGCCTCGACCACCGGCACCTCGGCCTGCAGGTGGTCGCGCAGGTCGTGCACCAGCGTGCGCTCGACCGTCCCGCCGACGAGCGGTGCTCGCACCTTGAGCTCGCCGTCCAGGACCCTCCGGGCGCCACCGTCGGTCGCCTCCACCCGGAACGCCCCGCTCGCCTGCAACCGGTCGGGGTAGTGGTCCGGGCGCAGCTCGAAGGTGGCGGTGCCGGCGTCGAGCCGGTGCACGGTGCGCTCGACCCACGTGAGCCGGGCCGGATCGAGGATGGCCCGGGCGGCCGAGGGCAGGTCGCCGTGGAAGCGGTGGCGGACCTCGAGCACGACGCGGTCGCCATCGACCTCGTGGGCCACCACCTCGGGCTTGGCCAGCTTGGCCGTCGCCGGCATCGCGGCGTGCAGGTCGGGGTCGGCGTAGGCGCGGGCCACCGCGCCCGGGTCGGCCGTGTAGCGCTGCTCGGCGGTGAACCTCATCGCCCCACCGCGCCGGGCTCCGCCGCTCGCAGGGTGGCGAGCAGGTCGGGCCCGAACCGCCCGGCCAGGATCGTCCCGACGCCCCGGATCTCGCCGAGGTCGTCGATGTGCCGAGGGCGGGCCTCCACGATGCGGGCGAGGACGTGGTCGGCGAGCACGGCCTCGGGGGCGACCCGCGCCGCCCGCGCCACGCCGTCCCGCCACCGCCGGAGCGCGTCGAGCTCGGGGGAGGATCGTCGCCGCGTGCGCTCGAGCTGCCCTCGCTGGCGGACCAGCTCCTCGGCCCAGTCCTCGACCGGCGGCGTCGGCGCGGCGGGCTCCTCGGCGTCGACCTCCCGGCGGTCGGGCACCGGCTCCAGAAGGGGCGAGCGGCGGCGATCCACGACGCGCCCTCCGAAGGTGCGGTGCTCGGCCCAGGAGATGTGCAGCTCGCGCTGGGCTCGCGTCATCGCGACGTACAGGAGGCGTGCCTCCTCGGCCTTGGCCGCGGCCGTGCGGGCGTGGGCGATCGGGACGTAGCCGTCCTCCACGCCGGCCAGGTGGACGATGCCCCACTCGAGGCCCTTGGCCGCGTGGAACGTCGCGACGTCGACGGCGTCGCCGCCCGTGACGGAGTCGGTCTCGGACTGCACGGTGGCGGCGAGCCACGCCGCGAAGGTCGCGGCCCCGCCGAGGGGATCGAGTCGCAGGTAGTCGCGGCCCATCTGGACGACGAGGGCGACGGCGGCCCGGTCGTCCTCCGCGCGCTCGTCCGTGGCTCCCTCCTCCAGCTCGACCTCGAGGCCGAGCTCGAGGTCGACGAGCGCCGTGCCGAGCGGGACGTCGGCCGCCCGCAGCTCGCGCAGGGCCTTGCGGACCGCGGGCCGCTCGAGGATCCCGCTGCCGCCTCGCACCCGGTGGGGGATCCCCGACTCGCGCAGCGCCTCGGCGATCAGCTCG
>DATFFY010000416.1:0-2886 GCA_035249805.1 Acidimicrobiales bacterium
CCTCCGCGGCGCCCGCCGCGGTCAGGGCGTCGGCCACCCGGCGGGCCATCGGCACCCCGTGCAGCTCGAGGAGGGCCTTGTCGCGCCCCATGCGGGTGCTCCGACCCCCGCACAGGACCACACCCGTGAACGGCGGGATCACCGCTCGGCGACGCCGCCGTACCGGGCCTCGACCCCGCGGCTCGGCCCGTGCTCGCGCACGGCGTCGGCCAGGTCGGCGAGGAACCGGTCCGCGACGGCGACGTGCCCCGGCGACAGCATCAGGTGGAGGCCGCCCTGCTGCCGGTCGAGGTGCCACCCGCGGTCGTCCATCACGTCGCCGACCGCGCTCAGGTCCAGTCCGTCGGACGCGATCTCCATCACGCCGAGGACAGGATCCCCGGTGATGTGGAGGCCCTCGATGGCCTCGATGCCGGCCCGGAACGTGCGGGTGGCGTCGCGCACCGCGCCGGCGAGGCGGAGGTAGCCCTCCGCGCCGAGGTGGCGGATCGTCGCCCAGGCCGCGGCGATCGGCGCGGCGGGACGCGTCCCCGCGGTCGTGGCCGAGCCGTACAGGCCGCCCGGCCACGAGTCGTAGAGGAAGTACTGCCGCCGGAGCTGCGCGGGATCGCGGTGGAGCAGCAGCGACACGCCCTTGAAGGACCAGCCGTACTTGTGCACGTCGGCCGACAGGGACGTCACCCCGGGCACCGAGAGGTCCCACGGCGGCACCGGCTCTCCGAGGCGGGCCCAGAACGGCAGCAGCCAGCCGCCGAGGCAGGCGTCGACGTGGCACAGCAGGCCGCGGTCCGCCGCGAGCGCGGCGAGCTCGGGGATCGGGTCGATGACGCCGAACGGGTAGCAGGGCGCCGAGCCGACGAGGAGGGCAGCGCGATCCCCGAGCGCGTCGGCGGCGTCGTCGGGGTGGAGCCGCCCGTCGTCGCGCACCGGCACGATGACGTGCTCGACGTCGAGGTAGTGCGCTGCCTTCGCGAAGGCCGGGTGCGCCGTGCTGCCGGTGACGAGCTGCGGCTCCGCGATGCCCCGCTCCTCGCGCGCCTGCTCCCGCGCCGTCTGCACGGCGAGGAAGATGCTCTCGGTGCCACCGGAGGTGAGCTTCCCGACCGCCTCGGGGTCGCCCAGCAGATCGGCGGCCATCGCCACGACCTCCTGCTCCATGCGCAGGAGGCTCGGGAACGCGAAGGGGTTCAGGTAGTTCTCGTGGAGGTACTCGAGGGCGACGCCCTGGTGCAGGCGCTCCAGGTCCTCGTCCGCAGGGTTGTACACGAGGCTGAAGGTGCGGCCGCCCCGCCAGTCCGCGTCGCCGTCCCGTCCGGTGCGCAGCTGCTCGAGCAGCTCGTCGACGGGCCGGCCCCCGTCCGGGAAGGGCTGACGCTCGCTCATCGAGCTGGCCCCGAGGTCCAACCGTCGGGCGGCCACCCGGGATCGAGCTGGCGCAGGAACAGGGCGCACCGCTCCGCCTCCTCGTCCTCCCCGATCTCCGCGGCAGCCGCCTGGAGGCCGGCCAGCGCCCGGAGGAACCCTCGGTTCTCCTCGTGGGCCCAGCGCACGTAGCCGCTCCCCCGCCAACCGTTGGCCCGCAGGCGGTCGAGACCCCGGTGGTAGCCGACGCGGTGGGCGGCGTACTGCTCGATCACGTCGCGACCGAGGCGGCCCAGCTGCGCCCAGGCGTCGAGGTACCGGGGCCAGCGAGCGACCACCGCGGCCACCAGGGCCCGCCGATCCTCCGGGCTCGCGTCGAGCGCGGCAGCGAGGGCCTCGCGGGCCTCACGTGGCTCCAGATCGAGCACGGTCTCGGGCGGGCCCGACGGGGACAGGTTGACCTCGGACATCCGCGGCAACCTACACAGATAACCGGGGCGACCAGCAGGCCGGAGCAAGCATCAACCCAGGTCAAGCGTCGCGGGAGGCGGCGTGGACGGGGCGACCGCCGGCGGGGATCGGTGCCGCGTCGTCGACGTCGCGGTCGAGGAACTGCTGTGACGCCGTGTGCGCGGCCAGCATGAGCTCCCCGCTGTGCGTGAAGTCGTTGTAGCGAAGGCTCGGGGTGTCCCCCGTCGGCAGCACGATGGCCTCCACCCCCGGGGGCACCTGCTCGAGGTCGCGCTTGAACCGGTGGCGGCGGGCGATCCAGTACGCCTGCACGACGACGTCGAGCGGGCGCTTCGGCTCGGGCCGCGGCCGGTCGATGGTCCCGCAGTGGAGGACGTAGACGGTGGTGGCGCCGAGGGCGATCGCCCGGGAGATCGGGACGTCGTTGACGATCGCGCCGTCCAGGTAGCGCACCCCGTCGATCTCCACCGCGGGCAGGATCCCGGGGAGGGCCGCCGACGCGAGGACCGGCTCGACGAGCCGGCCCGTGCTGAACCACACCTCGTGCGCGGCGTGGACATCCGTCGCGACGCACTGGAACGGGACGCGGAGGTCCTCGAAGCGCTCGACCTTGAGCATCCCCTCGAGCACGCCGCGGAACCGGTCGCTGCTGTGGATGGCCTCGCCCCGGCGGGCCGCCGCCAGCGCGCTCGGGAGCCACCCGCCCGCGAAGAGGTCCACCTCGTCGAGGCCCCGCCAGAGCTCCTCGAGCCGGGCCACCCCGGTGAGCGAGGGGTCCTGCGCGTACGCGGCGCCGTTGACGGCGCCGATGGACGAGCCGAGGACGATGTCCGGCTGCACCTCGCGCTCGACGAGCGCCCGCAGCATCCCGACCTGGATGGCGCCGTGGTTGCCCCCGGCGGACAGCACGAAGGCCACGGTCCCGCTGCGCCGGCGCAGCCGGTCCCGGAGCCGTCCCATCGCCCGCGAGGCTACCGAGCCGGACCCGCTAGAACGTCGGGGCCATGGAGCTGCTCCTGATCCGCCACGCGCTGCCGGTGCGCGTCGACGGCG
>DATFFY010000417.1:0-7326 GCA_035249805.1 Acidimicrobiales bacterium
GGAACCCCCACCACCGCGATCGACGCTGAGACCGAGCGGTATCGCATGTTCGTGGCGATCGACGCGCTGCTTGCCGAGGCGTCGCGCCGCTGGCCGGTCGTCCTCGTGCTCGACGACATCCATTGGGCACGCGCCAACACACTCGCCCTGCTCCACCACATCGCCAAGGTCGGGACGGTCGGCCGGATCCTCATCATCTGCACGTTCCGCGACACGGCCGGCGAGGTGAAGGACCCGCTGGCCGAGACGCTCGCCGGCCTGCGCCGGTTCGACAGCGTCACCGGGCTGCGCGTCGGCGGCCTCGCCGCGGAGGACGTCGCCGCCCTCGTGTCGGAGGCCACCGGCCAGGAGCTCGACGCGGAGCTCCTCGCGGTCGCGCAGACGCTCGCCGAGCGGAGCCGCGGCAACCCCTTCTTCGTCGGGGAGCTCTGGCGGCACCTCGTCGGCTCCGGCGTGCTCGCGCGAGGAGCCGATGGCTGGTCCGTGCAGGGGCCGATCGAGAGCGCGGTCGTGCCCGACAGCATCCGAGAGGTGGTCGGGGGTCGGCTGGGGCGGCTCACCTTCGGCGTGCGCCGCATCGCGGAGCTGGTAGCGATCTCCGGGCAGCGGGTCGAGCTCCGCGTCCTGCAGCTGGCGGCCGATGCCACGGAGCTGGAGATCTCGTCCGGGCTGGACAGCCTGGTGGCGGCCGGCCTGCTCGAGGCCGTCGACCGACCGCAGCTCGCGTACCAGTTCACCCACGCGCTCGTGCGCGACACGGTAGCGAGCGAGGTACCACCGGCCGCCCGGGCGAACCTCCACCTGCGCGTGGCGGACGCGCTCGAATCCGTGCACGCCGCGGACCCGCGTGCGGTGCTGGCCGATCTCGCCCGCCACTACACGGAGGCCGCCGCCCTCGGCTCGGCGTCGAAGGCGGTCTACTACGGCCGTCGCGCGGCCGACCAGGCCGCCGCCTCCCTGGCCTACGCCGAGGCGCTCGTGCACCTGCGCGCCGTGGCCGGGCTCACGACGCCTGGCACCCGGGTGCACGTCGAGGTGCTCCTCCAGATCGGCAACGCGTTGAGCTGGACCGGCGACTACGACCCGTCCAGCCGCGTGTGCGAGGAAGCGTTCCACCACGCACGCGAGCACGGGTACGCCGACCTGGCCGGCGAGGCGGCCATCGGCTTCCAGGACGCCGAGCAGGTCCCGGGGCTGCCCGGCGCGCCGTCTGTCGCCATGGTCTCCGAGGCCATCCGGCTCGTGGGCGACGGCACGGGATCGCTGCGGTCGCGCCTCCAGTCGTCCCTCGCGCTCGCACTTTCGCGGGTCGGGGAGCTGCCCGCGGCCCACGAGGCCGTCGAGCGGGCGAGCGCGCTCGCGGGCACCGACATAGAGGCCCGCACCCAGGCCATGTGGGCCGCCACCTTGATCGAGTCCGATCCGGAGCGGCTGCTGGAGCGGGGGCGGGAGCTCGAGGAGCACGCACTGGCGACCGGGGACATGTGGAGCGCAGGGACGAGCTCCACCAACACCATGCGCGCCCTCGTCGCCCTGGGCCGCATCGACGAGGCCTACGAGGTCTTGGAGCGCCACCGGTCGATCATGCCGAGGATCCCCGTCCCGCTCGTGGAGATGGAGCTCCGGTGCTTCGAGTGCACCTTGGCCCTCCTCGAGGGACGCTTCGAGGACGCCGAGGCTGCCGCGACCCGAGCCCGCGACGTCGGCAAGGAGACGGTCCCGGGCGCCGATGGTGGCTACGGGCTCCAGATGTTCGCGATCCGGCGCACGCAGGGCCGCCTGGCCGAGGTGGCGGGGGTTCTGCAGCTGGCGGCGTCCAACGCCGGCGGCGTGTGGGCGCCCGGGCTGGCGTCGCTGCTCGTCGAGGTCGGTCGCACCGACGACGCCCGGATGCAGTTCGACCGGCTCGCCGCCGACGGCTTCGCGTCGGTCGCGCGGGACTCGCTGTGGCCGGCCTCGCTCTCGTTCCTCGCCGAGGTCTGCATCGCCCTCGACGACCGCGAGCGAGCGGGGCTGCTCTACGAGGAGCTGCTCGCCTACCGCGGCCAGAACCTCATGATCGCCCTCACGATCTGCTTCGGGCCGGCGGACCGGTTGCTCGGTGGCCTCGCCGACGTGCTCGGGCTGGCCGACGATGCGGAGCGCCACTTCCAGGCCGCGCGGGATCTCGCCGACCAGTGCGGCTCGCCGGTGTGGAGGGCCGAGGCGGAGCTCGGGTGGGCCCGGTTCCTCGCGGACCGCGACCCGATGGCGGCGCGGGAGCACGCTGGCGCCGCCCTCACCGTCGCGGTCGAGCTGGGCATGGGGGCGGTCGCCGCCGGCGCCCGTGAGCTGCTCGACCGGGCACCGATGCAGGAGGTGTCGCCGTTCCCCAATGGGCTGACCGGTCGCGAGGTGGACGTGCTGCGCCTCGTCGCTTCCGGGTGCTCCAACCGCGAGATCGGCGAGCGGCTGACCATCAGCGCGAACACCGCGGCCAACCACGTCCGGGCCATCCTCCAGAAGACCGCCTGCGCGAACCGAGCCGAGGCCGCCGCGTTCGCCGCGCAGCACGACCTGCTCGACCCGTGAGGGTGACCTAGCCTCCGCTCGTCGGCCGGGGGTCGGGACAGGGGGGACCATGGGCATCCCAGCGTCGATCGACGAGATCACGGCGGCGTGGCTCGGCGAGGTCACCGGGCAGGCGGTCGAGGCGATCGGCATCGAGCAGATCGGGGTGGGCATCGGGGTGAGCAGCGCGCTCTACCGCGTCCACCTGGACACCGGCGGCACCCCGACGAGCGTGGTGGTGAAGCTCCCGGCCCTCGACGAGGCCGCGGTGTTCACCTCCACGGTCCTCAGCATGTACAAGCGCGAGGTCTCGTTCTTCACCCAGCTGGCCGCGCAGGCGCCGATCCGCGTACCCGCGTGCCACCACGCGGTCGTCGACGACGAGAGCCGCTTCGTGCTCGTGCTCGAGGACCTCGGTGAGCACCGCGCCGTCGACCAGCTCGCGGGGATGTCGCTCGAGGACGCCCGGCACGCGGTGGACGGCCTCGCCCGGTGGCACGCCACCTGGTGGGGCCACGCCGAGGCCCTCGCCGAGGCCGGGACGACCCTGAGCCTGGGCGACCCGATCTATCCGGCCGTCGTCCCGATGGTGTTCGACGAGGGCTGGGAGAAGGTGGTCGCGGCGGGCATCGAGATCCCGGCGCGGATCAGCGCCGTCCGGGACGGCTTCAACGCCGCCATCCCGCGGCTCCTCGCCGACCTCGCCGCCCCGCCGACGACGATGATCCACGGCGACTACCGCGCCGACAACCTGGTCTTCGGGCCCGACGGGGCCGTGGCCGCCTTCGACTTCCAGCTGATCGGCACCGGCAGCGGGGCCTACGACCTCGCCTACTTCGTCACCCAGAGCCTCGAGGTGGACGTGGCCTCCGCAGAGGAGAAGGCCCTGTTCGAGCGCTGGGTGGCCGGGCTGGTGGCCGGCGGCGTGCCCGAGTCGGACCTCGGCCGGCTCTGGGAGGACTACCGGAAGGCCGCGCTGTTCTGCCTCGTGTACCCCATCGTGGCCAGCCGGGGCATGGATCTCGACGATCCCCGCCAGCGGGGCCTCGTGACCTGCATGCTCCGCCGGTTCGACCGGGCCGTCGACGAGCTCGACCTCGCCGCGCTCGTTTGAACCGGCCTGGCACGCTTCCGCAGGGCTGACCTACGCTGGGCTGCCCCGCAGACCCCCGGCTTTCTCCGAATCCCCTTCTAGGGCAGTAGCTCAACTGGCAGAGCAGCGGTCTCCAAAACCGCAGGTTGGGGGTTCGAGTCCCTCCTGCCCTGCTCCACCCGCAATCCCCAGGAACGTCCACGTCCATGGCCATGAACCGACAGCAGAAGCGGATGCTCCAGCGCCAGGGGCAGCTCGGCGCCGACGGCGCGCCCGCTGCTCGCAAGCGCCAGGCCCCGCCCGCGCCGAGGCCGAAGGAGGAGCGGACGAAGCCGCGGGAGTTCGTCCGCGAGGTGCGAGGGGAGCTCCGGAAGGTCGCCTGGCCCACACGGGCCGAGGTCGTGAACTACTCGATCATCGTGCTCATCGCGGTGGTCCTCCTGACCGCCTACGTCGCCGCCCTGGACTACGGGTTCGGCGAGGTCCTCCTGAAGCTGTTCGAACGTTGAGCACCCCCGTGACCGATCCGTTCGCCACTCCCGACGAGAACCCCGAGACCTCTGACGAGGGCCTTGGCGCGGAGCCGCAGGCGTTCGCACCGGCGGGGGGGCTCGCCGGTGGGGACGAAGACCCCCCCGTGCAAACAGAGGACGAGCTGCTGGAGGACGCCGCGGCGCCGCCGGTCGAGTCCCCGTACGACCGGGCCGGCCGCTGGTACGTGGTCCACACGCAGTCGGGCTACGAGAAGAAGGTCAAGCAGAACCTCGAGGCCCGGATCTCCTCCATGAACATGGAGGAGCGCATCCACGAGGTCGTCATCCCGATGGAGGACGTCGTCGACTTCAAGGGCGGCAAGAAGGTGGTCGTCCAGAAGAAGATGTTCCCGGGCTACCTCCTCGTCCGCTGCGAGCTCGATGACGACAGCTGGTACGTGATCCGGAACACCCCGGGCGTCACGGGCTTCGTCGGCCAGGGCGCCAAGCCCTCGCCGCTGCCCCGTCGTGACGTCGAGGCCTTCCTGGCGGTCTCCACCGAGACCTCCGAGGAGGTGGCCGCCCGGGCCAAGCCCCGCCGCGAGTTCGAGATCGGCGAGACCGTGCGGGTCAAGGAAGGCCCGTTCGCCGACTTCTCCGGCGAGGTCATCGAGATCAACGAGGACCAGCTCAAGGTCAAGGTCCTCGTCAACATCTTCGGGCGGGAGACGCCCGTCGAGCTCGAGTACTCCCAGGTCGCCAAGCTGTAGCTGGCGCGCTCGCCCCTCCGGCGAGCAGAATCGTCCGTCCCCCGTTCGTCCCCCGCACGCTCCCGCAAGGAAGGTCCGATGGCCAAGAAGAAGGTCCTGGCCATGGTCAAGATCCAGATCCCGGCCGGGCAGGCCACGCCCGCGCCGCCCGTCGGCACGGCCCTCGGCCCGCACGGCGTGGCGATCATGGACTTCTGCAAGGCGTACAACGCGGCCACCGAGGCCCAGCGGGGCACGATCGTCCCCGTCGAGATCACGATCTTCGAGGACCGCTCGTTCACGTTCGTCCTCAAGACCCCGCCCACGCCGGTCCTGATCCGGCAGGCCGCGGGGCTCGACAAGGCGGCGAACAACCCCGGGCGGGAGACGGCCGGCTCGATCACCGACGCCCAGGTCGCCGAGATCGCCCAGATCAAGATGCCCGACCTGAACGCCAACGACCTCGAGGCCGCCAAGCTCCAGGTCGCCGGCACCGCCCGATCAATGGGCATCGAGGTCCGTTAGGACCTCGATGCCGTAGCGGCACAGCGCATCGTTGCCTGTGACGTAGTCAGCACGCTCGAAACCGGCTCGACTGGGAGGACCTCGCCCAGCGGCTGTACCAGGAGGGAGCCAGACATGGCGAAGGGCAAGAAGTACGAAGACGCCGCGAAGAAGTACGACCGGGACCAGCTGTTCAGCCCGGCCGAGGCCGTCGAGCTCGTGCGGGGGCTCGGCACCGCCACCTTCGACGAGTCCGTCGAGCTGGCGATGCGGCTGGGCGTCGACCCCCGCAAGGCCGACCAGATCGTCCGGGGCACCGTCGCGCTGCCGTCGGGCACCGGCAAGGACGTGCGCGTCGCCGTCTTCGCCCAGGGCGACGCCGCCGCCGAGGCGCGGGCGGCCGGTGCCGACCACGTGGGCGCCGAGGACCTGGCCGGCCAGGTCGAGGGCGGGATGCTCGACTTCGACGTGGCCATCGCCACGCCGGACCTGATGCCCCTCGTGGGCCGGCTCGGCCGGGTGCTGGGGCCCCGCGGCCTGATGCCGAACCCGAAGACGGGCACCGTCACGCCGGACGTCGGCAAGGCCGTCGGCGAGTTCAAGGGCGGCAAGGTCGAGTACCGGACCGACCGCTACGGCAACGTGCACGTGCCCATCGGCAAGGTCAGCTTCACCTCCGAGGCCCTCGGGGCGAACCTGCGGGCCGTCATCGACGAGATCCAGCGGGCCAAGCCGGCCTCGGCCAAGGGCCGCTACCTGCGGAAGATCTCGATCGCCCCGACCATGGGCCCGAGCGTCCGCATCGACGTCAACCGGCTCAAGGTCGTCGAAGGCGTCGAGGCGTAGCCCCGGGCTGGCCCCCCGGCGGGGGCCCCGGTAGCCTTCCCCGGCTACATCAGAACGCTCGCCGAAGACATCCGGTGCCCACCGGAGCCGAGCCGTCAGGCGAGGCGACCCGACGACGCAGGGGCCATCTCTGCTCTCGACGGAACCGCCGCAACCTGACAGCCCTGCTCCACCGGGCTCAAAGGGGCTCTGCCCCGCCTGACGAGGCGGACACCTCGAGGTCTCACTCGGGTTGCCCGCGCCCCACGCGAGCCCCGAGCAAACGAGAGGAGGTGTCGATGGAGAACCCGAGACCGGAGAAGGTCGCGGTGGTCGACGACGTGCGCGAGCGCCTGTCGTCGTCCAGCGCAGCCCTGCTCACCGAGTACCGAGGGCTCGACGTGACCGCGATCAGCGCGCTGCGCCGGGCGCTCCGGGCGGCGGGCGGCGAGTACAAGATCTACAAGAACACGCTCGTCCGCTTCGCCGCCCGCGACCTCGGCCTCGAGCTGGAGGACCTGCTCACCGGCCCGACGGCGATCGCGTTCACGACCGAACGACCCGATGGGTCGGCCGGCGACGCGGTCGACGTGGCCAAGGCCCTGCGCGACTTCGCGCGGGGCAACCCGGCCCTCGTGGTGAAGGGCGGCGTGCTGGGCACGCGGTCCCTCACCGCCGACGAGGCCCGGGCCCTGGCCGACGTCGAGCCCCGCGAGGTGCTGCTCGCCAAGTTCGCGGGCCTGCTCGCCGCACCGATGGTGCAGCTGGCCGGCCTGCTCGAGGCGCTGCCCCGCAACTTCGCGTACGGGCTCAACGCTCTGATCGACCAGCGCGGCGGTGTCCCGGCGGAAGCCGAGGCCCCCGCTGCCGAGGAGGCTCCGAGCGAGCCCGAGGCGCCGCCGCCCGCCACCGGGGACCCCACCCCAGACGTCACCGAGACCCCTGCTGACGAGGCCCCGGCCGAGGAGGCTCCCAGCGAGGAGCCCGCCGCCGAGGCCGCACCCGAGACCACGGAGGAGTGACCGCAATGGCCACCAAGGAAGACATCCTCGATTCGATTGCCAGCATGACCGTCCTCGAGCTCTCCGAGCTCCTGAAGGAGTTCGAGGAGAAGTTCGGCGTCACCGCAGCC
>DATFFY010000418.1:0-12884 GCA_035249805.1 Acidimicrobiales bacterium
GGAGCGGTCGCCGGAGCGGCGGCGACCGCCTCGCGGACGGCGGCCGCCTGCGGCTCGGCGTCACGGCGGTAGTCGGCGAAGAACTCGCGCCAGCTCTCGCTCACCGAGGAGGGGTCGGCGAGGTACTGCTCGTGCATCTCGTCCACGAGCCAGGCGTTCGGTCCGAGCGAGCTTGGGTCATCGGCCACACCCCCAAGTTACCGGCGGCGGCATCCACCACTCGCCGGGCGCGCGGCGGTAGACCCGTGACACCCACGGATGAGGGAGGCGGGTCCATGGACGCGGCTGCTGTGTTGGGAGGCGGCGAGGGCGTGTCGGTGCACGACCTCCGACCGCTGGTCGGGGCTCAGGTGGCGCTGGACACCGCGGGCGGGCTGGTCGAGGGCACCCTCCTGTCCTGCACGGCGAGATCCGCGTGGATCGTCGTCGGCGACGTCGACCACGTCGTCGCCCTCCCGCACCTGCGGGCCGTCCATCTGAGGTAGCGCCTGCCGCTAGCGTCGACGCGCCATGTCGAACGCCGCCCAGTTCATCTTCACCATGTACAAGGTCGGGCGCTTCCACCCGCCCGACCGGCAGGTCCTCGAGAACATCTCCCTGTCCTTCTACCCGGGGGCCAAGATCGGCGTGATCGGCCCGAACGGATCGGGCAAGTCCTCGCTCCTGCGGATCATGGCGGGGATCGACGACGGCTACACGGGCGAGGCCCGCCTCTCCCCCGGGTTCACGGTGGGCCTGCTCGAGCAGGAGCCCCGGCTCGACGCCGCCAAGGACGTCAAGGGCAACGTGATGGACGGCGTCGCCGAGGTCGCCGGGCTGCTGCAGCGCTACGACGAGGTGCTGGCGAAGTACGCGGATCCCGACGCGGACTACGAGAAGATCGGCGCCGAGCAGGCCGAGCTCGAGGCCAGGATCCAGGCCGCCGGCGCCGACGACCTGGACCGCCAGATCGAGATCGCGATGGACGCCCTGCGGCTCCCGCCGGGCGACGCCGACGTCACCACCCTGTCGGGCGGCGAGCGGCGGCGGGTGGCGCTGTGCCGCCTCCTGCTGTCCCGGCCCGACCTCCTCCTGCTCGACGAGCCCACCAACCACCTCGGCGCGGAGTCGGTGGCCTGGCTCGAGCGCACCCTGCGCGACTACCACGGCACCGTCGTGGCGATCACCCACGACCGGTACTTCCTCGACAACGTGGCCCGCTGGATCCTCGAGCTCGAGCGGGGCAAGGGCATCCCCTTCGAGGGCAACTACTCGAGCTGGCTCGAGCAGAAGCAGGCCCGGCTCGACGCGGAGGAGAAGCAGGACTCGTCGCGACGCCGCACGCTCGAGCGCGAGCTCGAGTGGGTGCGCATGGCCCCGAAGGCCCGGCAGGCCAAGGGCAAGGCCCGCCTGTCCGCCTACGAGAAGCTGCAGGCCGAGGCCGAGGCCGCCGAGCGCGGCCCCGACCGGCTGCAGATCCAGCTGCCCGCAGGTCGCCGTCTCGGCGGTGTCGTGATCGAGGCGGACGGGGTGGCCAAGGGCTACGGCGACCGGCTGCTCTTCGAGGGGCTCTCCTTCAAGCTCCCGCCGGCGGGCATCGTCGGGGTCATCGGCCCGAACGGCGCGGGCAAGACCACCCTCTTCCGGCTCATCACGGGCCAGGAGGAGCCCGACGAGGGGTCGATCCGCATCGGTGAGACCGTGGACCTGGCCTACGTCGACCAGAGCCGCGACGCGCTGGACGCGGACAAGACGGTCTACGAGGAGATCACCGGCGGCACCGACGAGATGAAGGTCGGCAACCGGCAGGTCAACGGGCGGGCCTACGTCTCGAGCTTCAACTTCAAGGGCTCCGACCAGCAGAAGCAGGTCGGCCTCCTCTCGGGCGGCGAGCGGAACCGGCTGCACCTGGCGAAGATGCTGAAGTCCGGTGCCAACGTCCTGCTCCTCGACGAGCCGACCAACGACCTCGACGTCGACACCCTGCGGGCCCTGGAGGATGCGCTCGAGGCGTTCGCCGGCTGCGCCGTCGTCATCAGCCACGACCGCTGGTTCCTCGACCGGATCGCCACCCACATCCTCGCCTTCGAGGGCGAGTCGCAGGTCCGCTGGTTCGAGGGCAACTTCAGCGAGTACGAGGCCTGGCGGCGCAAGGAGCTCGGCGCCGAGGCCGACCAGCCGCACCGCATCAAGTACAAGCCCCTGCACCGCTAGCGCGCCGCGGACTAGACATCCGTACGTCCGACGGGGTCGAAGCAGCACACATGGAGGAACACATGAGGATCCGATCGATGGCGCGCGTGGCCGCGCCCCTGCTGGCCCTGTCCCTGGTGGCGGTGGGCTGTGGTGACGACGACGACGAGGACGCGGACGCGACCACGACGACCGAGGCCGCGGCCGAGAACGAGGAGCTCTGCGCCCTCGCCGAGGAGCTGTTCGAGCAGGAGGCGTTCCCGTCCGCGGCGCAGATCGAGCGCTACACGGAGCTGGCGCCGCCCGAGCTCGAGGACGCTGTGTCGGTGGCCGGACCGCCCGTCATCGCGGCGGACGGTGAGCCGGGCGCGTTCTTCCTGGCGATCGCCGACGACGAGGTCGAGGAGGCGGTCTTCGAGATCGACGAGTGGGAGCGGGAGAACTGCGGCATCGACCACGAGCCCCGGTACCCGGCCGAGGCCAACGAGATCGATCCCGACGCGAGTCGGGTCGACGTCGTCGCCAGCGAGTACACCTTCGTGGCCGACCCGGAGTCGGTCGAGGCCGGTCCGATCTCGTTCGTGATGACGAACGAGGGTGAGGAGGTCCACTTCCTCGCCCTGTCCCGCATCAACGAGGGCCACACGCTCGAGGAGGCGCTGGCGTTCGAGGGCGACCCCACGGAGGCGGGGATCACGACGGACGCGGAGTACGACACCGGCCTGGCCGCCCCCGGTGGCGAGGACGAGGAGGTCGTCACCGTCGACCTGGAGGCCGGCAACTGGGTGATGCTCTGCTTCGTCCCCGGCCCCGACGGCACGCCCCACGCCTTCAGCGGCATGGCGGTGCCCTTCGAGGTCAGCTAGCCGTCGTCGCGCAGCAGCTCGAGGACGGCGGCGGCCATCGCGGTGGCGTCGCCGTCCTCGGGGCGCAGCACGAGCTCGGGAGCGAGCGGCGCCTCGTAGGGGTCGTCGATCCCGGTGAAGCCGGTGATCTCGCCCGCCCGCGCCTTCTTGTAGAGGCCCTTGGGATCGCGCTGCTCGCAGAGCTCGATCGGGGTGTCGACGAACACCTCGACGAAGGGGAGGCCGGCCTCCGCGTGCAGGGCTCGCACGCGGTCCCGGTCGGCCCGGTACGGGCTCACCAGCGGGACCAGGACGACGACGCCGGCGTCGGCGAGGAGCGCGGCGACGTGGCCGACGCGGCGCACGTTCTCCTTGCGGTCGGCGGCGGAGAAGCCGAGGTCGTCGTTCAGGCCGTGGCGCAGGTTGTCGCCGTCGAGCACGTAGGCGGGGCGCCCCGCGGCCACGAGGACCCGCTCCGCCGCCGCGGCCACGGTCGACTTCCCCGAGCCGGACAGTCCGGTGAGCCACACGGTCGCGCCGCGGCTCGGCCGGTCCTCCCGCGCGACCTCGCCCGGGTGCCAGGTGACGCCGCCGGTCATCGGCCTACTCGGTGGGGCCGAGGATCATGCCGGCGCCCACCGTGGTGTTCGACGACTCGTCCACGAGGATGAAGCTGCCGGTGCTGCGGTTGCGCCGGTACTCGTCGAAGAACAGCGGCTGGGTGGTGCGCAGGGTGACGCGCCCGATCTCGTTGAGCGACAGGCCCACCGCGTCCTCGTAGCGGTGCAGCGTGTTGACGTCGAGCTGGTACTGCAGCTCCTTGACGACGGTGCGGACCCAGCGGGTCGTGTGCTTCAGCGCCAGCTTGGCGCCCTCGCGGAGCCAGGTCGCCTCCGACATCCAGCACACCATCGCCTCGATGTCCTGGCCCACGTGGGGCTGGTTCTTCGGCCGGGCGATCATGTCGCCGCGGCTGACGTCCACGTCGTCCTCGAGCGTCACGGTGACCGACATCGGCGCGAAGGCGGCGTCGACGGGTCCGTCGGAGGTGTCGATCGCCGCGATCCTCGACGTGAACCCGGAGGGGAGCACGACGACCTCGTCGCCCCGCTTGAGGACGCCACCCGCCACCTGCCCGGCGTAGCCCCGGTAGTCGTGCAGTTCGTGGTCGGTCTGCTGCTGCGGGCGGATCACGTACTGGACCGGGAAGCGGACGTCGATGAGGTTCCGGTCCGACGCGATGTGCACCTCCTCGAGGTGGTGCAGCAGCGAGCTCCCGTCGTACCAGGGCATGTTGTGCGACCGCTCGACGACGTTGTCGCCGTGGAGGGCGGAGATCGGCACGAAGGTGAGGTCGTGGACGTCGAGCTTCATCGCGAAGCTGCGGAACTCGGCCTTGATCTCGTCGAAGCGGTCCTGCGACCAGTCGACGAGGTCCATCTTGTTGACGCAGAGCACCAGGTGCGGGATCCCGAGCAGCGACGACAGGAACGCATGGCGTCGGGACTGCTCGAGGATGCCCTTGCGGGCGTCGATGAGGATGAGCGCCAGGTCCGCCGTCGACGAACCCGTGACCATGTTGCGCGTGTACTGCGTGTGGCCCGGCGTGTCGGCGATGATGAACTTGCGCTTCGGCGTGGCGAAGTACCGGTAGGCGACGTCGATGGTGATGCCCTGCTCCCGCTCGGCCCGGAGCCCGTCGGTGAGCAGCGCGAGGTTCGTGTGCTCGTCGCCCCGCTCCCGCGACGTGCGCTCCACCGCCTCGAGCTGGTCCTCGAAGATGGCCTTCGAGTCGTAGAGCAGACGGCCGATGAGCGTCGACTTCCCGTCGTCGACCGACCCGGCCGTCGCCAGCCGCAGCATCTCCGTCACGCCCGGCCGCCCATCAGAAGTACCCGTCCTTCTTGCGGTCCTCCATGCCGGCCTCGCTGATCCGGTCGTCGGCCCGCGTGGCGCCGCGCTCGGTCAGCCGGGTGGCGGCGATCTCCGCGACCACGGCCTCCAGGGTGTCCGCGGGGGACTCGACCGCGCCGGTGCAGGTCACGTCGCCGACGGTGCGGAAGCGCACGACCCGCTCCTCCACCTCCTCGCCCGGCAGGCGCGGGATGAGCGCCGAGTCGGCCATCCACATCCCGTCGCGGAGGAAGACCTTGCGGGGGTGGGCGAAGTAGATCGCCGGAAGCTGGATCTGCCGCTCGGCGATGTACTGCCAGATGTCGAGCTCGGTCCAGTTCGAGAGCGGGAAGACCCGGATGTGCTCCCCGCGGTTGTGCCGGCCGTTGTAGAGGCTCCACAGCTCGGGCCGCTGGTTCTTCGGGTCCCACTGGCCGAACTCGTCGCGGAAGCTGAAGACGCGCTCCTTGGCCCGCGCCTTCTCCTCGTCGCGCCGGGCCCCGCCGAACGCCGCGTCGAACCGGTGCTCCTCGATGCCCCGGAGGAGGGTCACGGTCTGGTGGCGGTTGCGGCTCGCCCGCGGGCCCGTGTCCTCGACGATCCGGCCGGCGTCGATGTCCTCCTGCACGCTGGCCACCACCAGGCGCACGCCGAGCTCGGCGACCAGGCGGTCGCGGAACTCGATCACCTCGTCGAAGTTGTGCCCCGTGTCGACGTGCATCACGGGGAACGGCACCCGAGCCGGCGCGAACGCCTTCGCGGCGAGGTGCAGCATGACGATCGAGTCCCTGCCGCCGGAGAACAGCAGCACGGGGCGCTCGAACTCCGCCGCCACCTCGCGGATGATGTGGATCGCCTCGGCCTCGAGGGCGGCCAGGTGGCTGAGCTCGTAGGTCGTCTCGGGCATGGGGCTGATCAGGGTAAATCCCGACCGAACTGGTAAGCAATCCAGGTGCCGACGGACGGACCCACCCCGGAAGACCACCGTCTGGCCGCTCGCGCTGCCACCACCGCCGGCGCGCGGCTGCTCGAGGTCCGGGAGGAGCTGCGGGGCGCGCCGGGCTACCACGTCGGCGACGAGGGTGACCGCCAGGCCCACGACCTGCTCGTCGAGCTGATCGAGAAGGCGGCCCCGGGCGACGCGATCCTCAGCGAGGAGGGCCGCGACGACCTCCGGCGCCTCGAGGAGCGCCGGGTCTGGATCATCGATCCGCTCGACGGCACCCGCGAGTTCGGCGAGGTCGGCCGGTCCGACTGGGCGGTGCACGTGGCCCTCGCCATCGACGGCGAGGTGCAGGCGGGCGCCGTTGCGCTGCCCGCGCTCGGGACGACGCTGGCGTCGGATCCGGCGCCGGTCGTGCCGGACCGGGCACCGGGGAGGATCCGGATCGTGGTGTCCCGCTCCCGGCCGCCCGCCGAGGCCCACGTGCTCGCCCGCGAGCTCGACGGCGAGCTCGTCGCCCTCGGCTCCGCCGGCGCGAAGGCCATGGCGGTGGTGCTCGGCCACGTCGACGTCTACGCGCACAGCGGCGGCCAGTACGAGTGGGACAACGCCGCCCCCGCCGTCGTGGCCCAGGCCGCGGGCCTCCACGCGAGCCGCCTCGACGGCTCGCCGCTCCGGTACAACAGCCGTGACCCGTGGCTGCCGGACCTGCTCATCTGCCGCCCCGAACTGGCCGACGACGTCCTGGGCGCGCTCGGCGCGCGGCGGTGACGGAGTACAAGACCATCGAGTACGCGGTCGCTGACCGGGTCGCCACCATCACCCTTGCCCGGCCCGAGCGCCTCAACGCGTGGACCGGGCGGATGCACACGGAGTACCGCCGCGCCGTCGCCGCGGCCGAGGCGGATGCCGACGTGCGCGTGCTCGTCGTCACCGGGAAGGGCCGCGGCTTCTGCGCCGGCGCCGACAGCGCCGCGCTCGACGGCCACATCGAGAAGGGGGCCTACGACCCCGGCATCCGGGAGCCGCTGGCCGAGCCCGGCTACGGGGTGCGGACCGAGTTCGACCATGCCTTCGCGTTCCACTACGGCCTGCGCCTCCCCGTCATCGCCGCGATCAACGGCCCCGCGGCCGGCGTCGGTCTCGTCCTCGCCTGCTACGCCGACCTCCGGTTCGCGGCCGCCGGCGCCAAGCTCACGGCGGTGCACGGCCGGCTCGGCCTGCCGGCGGAGTACGGCCTCTCCTGGGTGCTCCCCCGCCTCATCGGGCTCACCCGCGCCGCCGACCTGCTCCTGTCGTCGCGCGTGGTCCGGACCGAGGAGGCGGCCGAGATGGGCCTCGTCAACCGCGTCCTCCCGCCCGACGCGCTGCTCCCCGTCGTCTACGAGTACGCCCGCGTGCTCGCCCACGAGGTCAGCCCGGCGTCGATCGTCGCCACGAAGCGCCAGCTCTACGCCGACCTCCACGGCGACGTCGGCGCGTCCGTGGTCGACGCCGAGCAGCGCCTCGAGGAGCACGTCAAGGGCGCCGACTACCGCGAGGGTGTCAAGGCCCTGCTGGAGAAGCGCCCGCCCGCCTTCTAGGTCGCCTCGGCGACGAGCTCGGCGACGCGAGCTCTGGCCCGCTCGACGTCGCCGGCGTCGAACAGCTCCAGCCCGCGGCCGAGGCGATCGCCGAAGGTGCCGACCAGGATCGTGTCGACGACGAAGGAGCCGCCTTCGGTGGTGTGGCCATGGGTCCGGATGCGAGCGGCGACGACGCTCGGGGTCACGCAGAGGTCCTCGACGAGGTGCCACCGGGCGTCGGGGGCCTGCTCGAACATGGCCGGGAACGTGCTGAGGTACCGATCGAAGTCCACCCGCCCCAGCCCGAGCTGCCGGTGGTCCTCGACGACGGTGCGCTCCCCGCCGAGCGCGCGGAACCCGTCGAGGTCACGGCGGTTCACACAGCTGATGGCGTCGCGCACGGCGCGCCATGTCTCGCTGCCGGCCGCCTCGCCGGCCAGGAACCGCTCATCGAGCTCCTCGAACGCTTCGTCCAGCTGTTCGGGTTCGAGGATGCTCGCCGCCGTGATCCGGCCGTGGACGTCGACCTCGACCACGGCCAGGGCGTCGACCTGCGTCCTACTGCCGTAGAACCGGAGCATCCCGAGCTCGACCCGCTCGCCGCGGGTGGCGATCGGGCTCCACTCGATCCGGACCCGCCCCGATCTGGTGAACGCGTCGAGGAACGGGCGGAGGTCGGCTCCCCGCCACTCGCCCCCGAGGACCGGTCGCCGGTCCCGCCAGGTCGCGCCGTCCGCGAAGTGCTCGACCATCGCGTCGACGTCGCCGATGCTCGACGCTTCGATGAACGTCAGCCAGGTGCGCCGGACCAACGGCACGTGATCGGCATCACCCTCGGAGGCGAGCTCGTCGAAGCGGGCCTGGGCGCCGGCGACGTCATCCGCGCCGAAGACCTCGTTGCGGACGACGACGTCTCCACTGACCTCGAGGACCAGCTGGGAGGTGATCACGAAGGCGCCGCCATCACGATGGCCTCGGGTCTCGATCTGCACCCAGGCGACGTTGCCGGTGCTGCCGAGGTCGCGCGTCACCCTCCACCGCCCGTCCGGCGACTGCTCCCACACCGCGCGGAGCATCTCGATGTGCTCGTCGCGCCCGACGCGCCCGAAGCCCAGCGGCCGGTGGTCGACCAGGTGGTAGCTCGCCCCGAACAGCCGCTCGACTGCCGCGAAGTCCCCGGCACCGATGGCGCGCATCCCCTCGAACACGATCCGCCAGAGGTGGGCATGGGCCGCGCCCTCGCCGGCCAGGAACCGCTCGTCGAGCTCCGCGTACGCCTCGTCCAGCTGGTCGAGATCGAAGCTCGTGAGGCGGAGGAAGCGATGCTCGTCGTCGAGCTCGGCGACCTGGAGGAACTCCACCTCCGCGCCGCTGGTGGTCCAGAGGAGCCGCAGGAGCGCGAGGCGCTCCCCCCGCGAGGCGATCACGGTCCGCTGGCGGCCCGTCGCCCCCGACTCCATCACCGACGCGATCACCTCGAGCATCTGGTCGGGCCCCGATCGCACCGGGCCCCCGACGATGGCCCGACGGTCCTCGAACCGGATCTCGGGGTGCAGGAGGCGTCGGTAGGCGTCCCAGTCCGCGGCCCGGGCGAGCACCCATGCCTCGTCGTAGCGCTGCTCGATCGGCGTCCGGTCGCCTCCGGCGAGCTCGAGGAACCGGGCCTCGGCCTTGCCGCGCTCGTCCAGGGGGAACATCTCCGTCCCGACGACGGCGCCCCCGCGCATCTGGCCGACGATGTAGGCCTCCGTGATGAACTCCGCGCCGTCGGTGGTCGTCCCACGAAGGCGAAGGCGGCCCCACGCCAGGTCCTCGGTCACGTCGGGGACGACCCGCACCACCCACGTGGCGTCCGGCGCCTGCTCGAAGACGGTCTCGCACAGCGCCAGGTAGTCCGCCTTCCCGATCGTGCCGAACCCCGCCGCCCGGTGGTCCACGAGGGCGAAGTCGTCTGCCATCGCCTGATCCATGGCCGCGCGATCGCGGCGGTTGAGCACCCGGAACGCCAGCAGCGCGCCACCGAGGCCCTGACGAGCCGTCGCCGGCAGCTGCTGGAGGTACAGCTCGTCCAAGCGATCGAGAGCGTCGACGAGCTGCTGCTCGGGGTCGTACAGGTCGACGATGGCGGTCCGCCCTTCCTCGTCGAGCTCGACGAGCGCCAGACCCGCCACCTCGCCCAGTGCCCCGACGTTCAGGGCGGACGCCAGCGCGAGCCGCTCCCCCCGGACGGCGATGACGTCGACGTCGACCCGCGTGATGCCGAGGTCGAACCCGGCCCGGGCGTACTCGATCGCGTCCTCCCGAGTGGCGAGCTCGCCCGCGCCGATCAGAGGGCGGCGATCGGCGTAGCGGAGCTCCGGGTGCATGAGCCCCGCCACGCCCTCCCAGTCGCCCATCACCGCGAGGTCGTTCATGCGACGGACGGTGCGGACGGCCTCGTTGTCGAGCTCGTCGACCTGGGACAGCTCGGCGAAGCGGGCGTCGGCCGCCGCCCGATCGTCCAGCGCGAACAGCTCGAGGCCGTCGAGGCGGGCCCCGAGCACGGCGCCGATCGACAGGAACGGCAGCGAGTACGAGCCGCCGCTCTGCGTCCCGGAGAGCTCGTAGCGCCCGTACACCGCGGTCGGGGTCGCGTCGAGCGGCTCGACCAGGCGCCACCGCGCGTCGGCCGAGTCGTCCAGCATCGCCTCGCACATCGCCACGAACCGCGCTCGGTCGAGCGGTCCCCAGCTCACGGGGCGGTGGTCGACCACGGCGAAGCCCTCGGTCAGCGCCGCCTCGAGCCGCTCCATGTCGCGCGCGTTGAGCGCGGCCTCCACCCGCTGCGCCACCTCCCACGTGGCCCGCTGCGGCGCGCCGTCGCCGAGGAGGAATTGCCGGTCGAGCTCGGCGTACGCCTCGTCGAGCTGGTCCGGGTCGAGCATGACGCTGTACCGGTTCCGGCCCTGGCCGTCGAACTCGAGCACGTGCAGGGCCTCGACCTGGAACCCGTCGCCCACGTACCCCTGGTGCGAGAGCGACAGGTGGGGTCCCCGGAACGCCAGCACGTCGACCTCGATGCTGGTCACGCCGGCGTCCGTGACCGACGCCCCTCCGGCCATGGCGGCCTCGCGACCATGGAACTCCATGCCGACCAGGCTCCGACGGTCGATCACCGTGATGTCGGGGTGGAGCAGGTCCGCCACGCCCTCGCGATCGCCTGCGAGCAGGAGCTCGAGCACCTGTTGGTGGTAGCGGCGGATGGCCCCGCCCCGATCGGTCCCTGCCGCGAGCTCGTCGAGGCGGGCCGTCGCCGCGTCGAGGTCGTCGAGGTCGAAGAGCTCGCTTCGGAACACCCGGCCGTCCCTGACGGCCCCCACCTGGTAGGCCTCCACGTCGCCTCGCGGACCGAGGAGCTGGACGCGGAGCAGGCAATGGTCCTCGCCCCGCACGGCGACGAGATCGACGACCGCGGTCTCGACGCCGATCGCCCGGATGCTCTGCAGGTACTCGAGGACCGCATCGATGCCCGAGTCCGTCACGCCCCCCATCACGAGCCGGTGGTCCGCGGCGACCACGTCGTCGTCCAGGAGCTCGCGGGCCGCGGGGTCGTCGGAGAGGAAGAGGCTGTAGACGCGCCGCAGGACCCGTGAGGCGCGGTTCTCGGGGACGACCACCGCCTCGCCGGCCAGCTCGTCCAGGCGCGCCAGCGCGAGGTCCAGCTGGTCGAGGTCGAAGACCTCGCTGCGCAGGCACCGGTCGTGCTCGTCGACCTCGACCAGGTTGTAGGCGGACACGCCCCCCTGCGCACCTAGGGTCTCAGCGCGCAGGAGGCTCAACCGGTCGCCCCGCGCGGCGACGGCCTCGGCGACCACTGCGGTGACACCCATCGCCCGGATCCCGCGGAGCCGCTCGTAGAACGTGTCCGCACCGACGGCGCTGACCTCCTGGAACAGCGGCCGGTGATCGACGGCGACGGCATCCGGGTGCAGGAGGTCGCGGGCCGCCGGATCGTCGGCGAAGAGCAGCTCGAACCCCCGCTGGAACATCCGGAAGGCGCGGTTCTCCAGCGGCGAGGTCAGCTCGTGCACGCGGGCCATGGCCTCCGGGTGCTGGTCGAGGTCGAAGACCTCGCTGCGCAGCAGGCGGTCGTCCTCGGTGACCTGCATGACCTGGAGGACGCTGCTCCCGCCGGCAGCCCCGCCGTACTCCGCCCGGAAGAGGGCGACTCGATCACCACCGAGCGCGATCGGCGTCAGCTCGAGGGACGTGACCCCCACGGCGAGCACGCCCTTGTTGCCCTCGATCACCACGTCCCGGCCGACGAGATCCTCGGTGTTGCCGAGCACGGGCCGCCGGTCGACCCCGACCACGTCCTCCGCGAACAGCTCGCGCACGGCGGCCCAATCGGCGCTGAGCAGCTTCGGCACCCAGTGCTCAACGAACCGGGTGACCGCGTTCTCCAGGCGGTCGATGCCGCGCTCGACGGCGCGCCGATCCAGCTCGGCGAAGGCCTCGTCCCGCTGGTCGAGGTCGTACACGTCGTTGCCGAGCACCAGGCCGTCGACGGTGACCTCGATCAGCTGGACCGTCTCGAGATCGATGGCCTCGGCGGTGCCCGCATCGGACGTGTAGCGGACGCGGGTGAGTGCGAGGGTGTCCCCCCGGGTCGCCAGGGTGGTGGACTCGACGGCCCGCACACCGATCTCCCAGACCGTGCGAAGGCCGTCGAGGAACTCGTCGGCGCCCGACCATGTGGCTCCACCGACGATGGGCCGGTGATCGCCGCCTCCCGCGTCGGGCGACAGCAGCGGCCGCAGCTCGTCCCACGCACCTCCGAACGTGAGGTCACCCACACGGTGGAACGTGCGGACAGCGAGGTTGTCCACGACGACCGATGACGCCGTTCCGAGCACCAACGCGCGGCGCTCGAGCTCGGCCGTCGCCTCGTCGAGCCGGTCGGCGTCGAACACGATGTTGGCGGTGACACGCCCGTGGTCGTCGAGCTCGAGGACGTTGATGTGCTCGTCGTTCGACACCGCGCTCCCGACGAGCTGGCGGAGCAGGGCGAGGCGAGGGCCCCGCGCCGCCAGGAGGGTCATCTCGAGGTCACGGGCGCCGATGTCGATCACGCTCCGCGCCGCGGCCATCCACGCGCGTCGCCCGACGAAGCGACCGAGACCGACGATCGATCGGCGATCGTCGGTGACGACGTCCTCCGCCAGCGCCTGCTCGACCTGGTCCCACCGACCGGCCATCGCCGCGGACCACCAGGAGCGGAAGGCGCTGATCGTCGGATGGTCGGCGCGCACGTCTGGCCCGCTCAGGTCCGCTTGCGCTGGCTGGCCCTGGGTGCCGAGCAGGGCGCGGGCGCGGGCCGCCGGGACGGAGGCCTCCTTGCGCTCGTACAGCTCGAGCGCGGCGCGGGCCCGGGTGGCCGATCCCGCCTCGTCGCCCGAGAGGCGCAGGACCTGGGCCAGCGCGAGC
>DATFFY010000419.1:0-2347 GCA_035249805.1 Acidimicrobiales bacterium
CAAGCCGAGCGCTCGGCCCATGGCGATCAACGACCACGGGATCATCGTGGGTTCGTCCGGCTGGCCCGCGCCGGTGCCGGGGCGAGACGCGGTGGCCTGGGTGTACGGCACGATCGTGCCCATCGCCACGAACGCCGACGCCCTCGACATCAGCGACGCCAACGGCGTGGTCGGTTGCCAAGGAGGGAGCGAGGGCGACGACGACGGTCGGCGGCCGTTCGTCGCGCAGCTGCCCGGCGAACCGGTCCTGCTGCCGACGGAAGCAGCCAGCCCCGCGGGCTGCGCGCTCTCCGTCACGAGCTGGGGCGCCGTCGGCGGTTATCAGCGGACGACACCCGATGCAGGCCTGCCGACCCTGAGCGGTGTCCTGTGGTTCCAAGGCCAGGCGCTCGAGTACACGGGCACCCCGCACCACATCACCGAGGTGCGCCGAGTCGCCGAGAACGGCTTCGTGCTCCTCAGGTTGGCGCCGACCGGCAGCCCCACCCAGCCCACGCACTCCGCGATCGGCGCGCCGGGCGGGCAGTACTTCGTGCTCGACCCACTGTCGGCCGGCAGCTCGGCCACGGATCTCAACGACCACGGCCTTGCGGTGGGCAACCGCCTCACCGAGGGCAACGGCTCCGGATCCGAGCCCTTCCCCGAGCCGGTGCTCTGGGTCTACGGATCGACGGTCTCGTTGGTGAACCTCGTCGCGAGCGCCGACACCGGCAAGGTCGCCGCCGGCGTGCCGGTGGCGCTCAGCGAGACGAACATCATCGCCGGCAACACGGGTGCGGCGAGCTGGCTGATGCGCCCGCCCTCGTAGCTCAGCTCCGGGGCCGCGCCTCGAGCACGCTCCACTCGAGCTCGGTCTCGGCGATCTGGACGAGGTCGAAGCCGGCGCCCTCGAGGAGCGCGCGCCACGCCGCCAGCGTGCGGGTGCGGCCACCGTTGAGCCAGAAGTTGCCGAGGTCGAGCAGCTTGGCGGCGTGCTGGCCGTTGCCCGGGGGGATGACCGGTTCGCAGATCAGCAGCCGCGCGCTCGGGGCCATCGCATCGCGGCAGCGCCGGAGGATGCGGCCGGCGCCGTCGTCGTCCCAGTTCCAGAGCACGTTGGCCACGAGGTAGAGGTCGCCGCCGGGGGGCACGGCCTCGAAGAAGCTGCCCCCCTCGACGTCGACCCGGTCGGCCACCCCCGCCGCGTCGAGCGCCGCCGCCGCGCCCGCGACGACCTGCGGCTGGTCGAAGAGGAGCCCGGTCGCCGCCGGGAGGTGGCCGAGGATCGCGGCGAGGAAGCCGCCGTGGTTCCCCCCGACGTCGACGACGTGGTGCACGCCGGTCCAGTCCACCGCCTCGATGACCTGTGCGTGGAGGCACGCCGCCCGCGCGGTCATCGCCTCCGCAAAGAGCGCCTCCGCGTCGGGGTGGGCGGCGAGGTGCGGGTAGAGGGCGCACCCGTGGGCGTGCTCGAAGGCGGATCCGCCGGTGCGCACGGCGAACAGCGCGGCCTCCGGCGTCGGCTCGATCAGCTCCGGGAGGAGCACCGCGAGGTGCCACTGCGTGCCCACGCGATCGCGGCACAGGAGCTCGCCCCGCGCCGTGAGGTGGAAGCAGCCGTCGTCGTCCTCGATGAACACCCCCTCGCCCGCCAGCAACCGCAGGACGCGGCCGAGCGCGTCGGGGTCGGCTCCCGCGATGGCCCCGAGCTCCTCGGCGGTCCGTGGCTGGTCGGCGCAGAGGTCCGGGATCCGCAGGCGGCAGGCGGCGTAGAGGGCCCGGCTCACCATCGCGCCACCGATCAGCCGGTGGACCTCCCTGGCCTGGGCGAGGTCGTCGCGGTCAGCCGGTGCGAGGGGGGTGGTCGTCAGGGTCATGTGGTGAACGTACGGATCGCCGGTTGGCCGGACCTTGCGGGCGTCGGGGTCGATCGCAAGGGCCGCCCAACCCCCCTTCTGGGAGAATGACCACAGGTGGCCAAGGGGGCGGTCGTGCTTTCGATCCGGGTGTGCGGTGGGGTGGAGGTGGAGGCGGGCGGACGCCTCCTGCCGACCTCCCTGCTGGCCGGTCGCCAGGGTCGTCTCGTCCTCGCCTACCTGGCCTGCGAGCGGCACCGGGCCGTCCCCCGCGAGGAGCTGGCCGAGCTGCTGTGGCCCGAGGACCTCCCGGCCTCGTGGACGTCGTCGCTGCACGCCGTCGTCTCCCGGCTGCGGAAGCTGCTCGTCGAAGCCGGGCTCGACGGCGGCGAGGCCCTGACCTCGGGCGGCGGCGCCTACCGCCTCGTCCTGCCCGACGACGCCGAGGTCGACTGGGAGCTCGCGCTCGCCGGCATCGCCGACGCGGAGCGAGCCGTGGCCGCGGGTGACGG
>DATFFY010000420.1:0-3831 GCA_035249805.1 Acidimicrobiales bacterium
CCCAGCTCCGCCGCCCGGCCGGGGTCGACCAGCACCTCGGCGAGGGCGCCGGCCACGGCGTCGACCGTCGGCGGCACCACGAGGCCGGCGTCGCCGACGACCTCGGGCAGCGAGCCCCGGTCCGAGACGACGACGGGCACACCGCAGCTCATCGCCTCGAGGGCGGTGAGCCCGAAGCCCTCCATGAGGCTCGGGAGGCAGAACGCGGCGGCGCCGGCCATGACGTCCGCCAGCGCCTCCTCGGGGAGGTCCTGCAGCAGGACCACCCGGCCCGGCGCGCCGGGGAGGTCGGCGGCCGCCTCCCGTTGCAGGTGCGTCGAGTCCGGCCGGTCCTGGGCGGCGCCGCCGACCACCACGAGCTGGTGCGGGAGACCGTCGGCGGCCAGCTCCGCCATCGCGGCGCGCAGGACCGCGAGGTTCTTGCGCGGGTGGATCTGCGAGACGAACAGCACGTAGGGCAGGTCGCCGCGGCCACCGGCGGCGGCCACGAGGTCGGGGCCCCCGTCGCGGCCGGGGCGGAAGAGGTCGGCGTCGACGCCGTGGGGGACGCTGTGGACCCGTTCGGGAGCGACGTCCCAATGGTCGATCACCTGCCGCCGTGCCGAGGCCGACGGCGTCACGACGGCGGCCGCCGCCCGCACCGCGTCGCCGACCAACCCCTCGAGGACGACCTCGAGGAACTCGGGTTCGAGCAGCGCTCGGACCTCGTCGTCGGCCCAGCCCGCCTCGTGGACCTGCACGACCACGGGTTCGCGCACGGGCAGCGCGCCGAACCCGCAGTCGCTGAGCCACAGGTCGGGCCGTGCCCCCCACCAGCGGCGCCGACCCGGATGGCGCGGGCGGAGGTCCACCTCGCGGGAGAGCCCGGCGAGGACGTGCCGCCACATCGTCCCCACGCCGGAGCGAGGGTTGACGTGCTCGATCGCGGTGGGGACGGCGACGCGGAGGCGCGTCACTTGTCCTTCGGCGGCACTCGGCCGATGCCGAGGACCGCGGGACCGAGCTTCAGCCGGTCGAGGGCGGCCTCGGCCAGGAGCAGCGCCCTCCACGTCGAACGCCGCGGGACGAGGCCTTCGCGGCCGATCACCTGCCCGCGCGTGCCCAACCGCGTGAGTCGCGGGGAGAGGCGGGACAGCCCGAGGTCGTTGAGCAGCTCCGGCAGGGTCTGCCCCGGCCACAGGAACCCGATCGTCTGCACGCGGACGTCCACGAGGCCGGCCCGCCGGAAGGTCTCCCGCAGCGTCCGCGGCGTGAAGTGGCTGATGTGCTCGAGCTCGCGCAGCCCCGGCCAGGCCGCCCCGAAGCCCTTCCGGTGGACGCTGCGCAGGTTCGGGACCTCGACCACGACGTGGCCGCCCGGACGCGCGTAGTCGGACGCCATCTGGAGGAAGGGCGTCGCCTCGGTCATGTGCTCGAGGACGTGGAAGGCGGTGACGACGTCGAAGCCGCCCCGCTCGAGCCCCGACTCCTCGAGGAGGCAGCAGCGCACGTCGAGGCCGCGGTCCTGCGCGATCTTGGCGGACTCCTCCACCGGCTCGACGCCGACCGCGGTCCACCCCGCTCGCATCGCGCCCTGGAGCACCTCTCCGCTGCCGCAGCCGACGTCGAGGAGGGTCCCGGGGGGCGGTGCGAAGCGGCTGATGCGCCGCATGCGCGCGTCCGCGGCATAGCCGAGGAACGCCTGGAAGTACGGATCGAAGATGTCGAGCCCGAAGCCCATCGGCGACCCCCCCGACAGGTAGCCGTCGACGTAGATCTCCTCGGGGCTCGCGAACTCCGGCGCGTACACCAGCCCGCAGCGGCGGCAGCGGTGCAGCCGGGTCGTGCCGCCGATGCTGTACGGCTCGGGGTCCTGCGCCTCGCAGGACGGACACCGCGCCAGCTCCGTCACCTTCATGCGGTCAGGGTAGGCGATCCCCGGGGAGGGCTAACCTGCCCGGCTCGACTGCGAAGGAGGTCGGAGAGGCATGGACGCAGCAGGCTCGACGGGGGCGCCCGACGGCCGATCGTGGTCCGAGCGCGCCCGCGGCCTGCAGCTGTACCACACGTTCGAGCTGCCCGACGGCACCGTCGTGCCGGGGTTCTTCGACCTGCGCAAGGTGGTCGACCGGCTGCCGATCCCGGCGTCGCTGGCCGGCAAGCGGTGCCTCGACGTCGCGTCCGCCACCGGGTTCTTCTCCGTGGAGATGGCCCGGCGGGGCGCCGCCGAGGTCGTGAGCGTCGACATCGAGGACCCGACGCGCTGGGACTGGCAGGGCCCGCCCGGGGTCAACGACGCGCGCCGGTGGGGCCAGGGACTCCTCCGCGAGGGCTTCGACCTCGTGCGCGAGGCGTACGGCGTGGAGATCGACCGTCGGGACCTGTCGCTCTACGAGCTCTCGCCCGCCGAGCTGGGCACGTTCGACTTCGTCTTCATGGGCAACATCCTCCTGCACCTCGGCGATCCCGGCCGGGGCCTGCGGGCCGTGCGGAGCATGGTCGGGCCCGATGGGGAGCTCCTCTCGTTCGAGCCGATCTCGTTCCCGCTGACGCTGCTCCGGCCGCTCACGCCGGCCGCGCAGCTGTGGCCCACCGACGACGCCACGTGGTGGCGGCACAACCTCAAGGGCTACAAGCGGCTCGTCGAGGCCGGCGGCTTCCGGATCGTCGCGTCCGGCCGCCCGTTCCTCGTCCCCCTCGGCGACGCCCACCCCAGGTGGCCGAGCGCGGTCCCGCGGCGGCTGCGGGAGTGGGCCTACTGGGTGTTCACCCGGCAGCTCGGCACCGCGTCCGCGTGGGTGCGGGCGGTCCCTCGTCCGCTGGAGGGCGAGGGCGCGGGCTGACGGCCGGGCCCGCCTGGGTCGATCGGTAGGGTCACGGCATGCGGCCCGCCGTCCTCGAGTTCGCCCGCGACGTCGCCGCCGCGTTCCCGATCGCCGAGCCGCTCGTCGAGATCGGCGCTCGGGTGGCGGAGGGCCAGGAGGACATCGCCGACCTCCGACCGATCTTCCGGGCGTCGGAGCACATCGGCTGCGACATCCAGGAGGGCCCGGGCGTCGATCGCATCGAAGACGTGCACCGCCTGTCGTTCGCCGACGACTCCGTGGGCACGGTCATCTGCCTCGAGACGCTCGAGCACGTGGCCGACCCGCTCCGGGCCGTCGTCGAGATGCACCGCGTGCTCCGGCCGGGCGGCGTGCTGGCCATCAGCTCGCTCATGTTCTTCCCGATCCACGCCCACCCGTGGGACTACTGGCGCTTCACGCCGGAGGGCTTCGAGCTCCTGCTCCAGCCGTTCGAGTCGCGGCTGGTGGTGGCCCAGGGCTGGGAGCTCATGCCGGAGGGCGTGTTCGGGATCGGCGTGAAGGGCCCCGCCGACCTGCGCCCCGAGCACCTGCCGCGGACGACCGAGATCGCCCGCACGTGGGGGGCCGGCAAGCGGGTGGACCTCGGACCGATGCGCATGAGCGTCCGGGAGCTGTGGCGCTTCACCCTCGACCAGTCGCGCGCCGCGCTGCGGGCCCGCCTCCGCCGCGACCGTTGACCCGGCCACCGTCGGCCAGAGAACGGCCCGCCGGTACCGGGCGCTGCGAGTCGGCCGGCGGTCCCGCCCGTAGGGCCCCATGCGGCGCAGCCGCAGCCTTCAGGAACCCTGCGTCGTCGGCGACAGCCGACCCAGAAATGACTCAGATGACGAGGCGGCGGTAGCGCACGCTGCCGTAGGCCATCGCGCCGAAGGCGACGAGGTCCGACCACGCCAGCATGCAGAGGGTGGCAGGCACGTGGCGGACCCGCCGCGCCTGGTGGCGGGCGTTGCGCCACCGGAGGCGGAGCCACGGCAGCAGCGCGAGG
>DATFFY010000421.1:0-6390 GCA_035249805.1 Acidimicrobiales bacterium
GGCGGCGGGGGTGGGGCCATCCCGGGCGCACCGGGTTGCCCGGGGAGCGGGGCGACGGGCGCCGGCTTCACGAGCTCCTTGGGATAGAGGCTGTAGGCCATGGCCGTCTCGTATGAGATGACGTCGTGGGCGACCAGCTCGTTGAGCGCGCCCTCCATCGTCTGCATGCCCTCGCCCTGGCTGGTGGCGATGACGTTGCGGAGCTGGTGCGTCTTGCCCTCGCGCACGAGGTTGCGCACGGCCGGGCTGGCCAGCAGCACCTCGAAGGCGGCGACGAGGCCGCCCCGCGCCCGCGGGATCAGGCGCTGGTAGAGGATCCCGCTGAGCGAGTTGGCCAGCTGCACCCGGATCTGGTCCTGCTGGTGCGGCGGGAAGACGTCGATCATGCGGTCGAGCGCCTGGGCCGTGTCGTTCGTGTGCAGCGTGGCGAACACGAGGTGGCCGGTCTCGGCGATGGTCAGCGCGATCTGGATCGACTCGAGGTCGCGCATCTCGCCCACGAGCACGACGTCGGGGTCCTCCCGCAGCACCGAGCGCAGCGCCCGCTCGAAGGACTCGGTGTCCACGCCCACCTCGCGCTGGTTCACCGCCGCCCGCTTGTGCGAGTGGAGGTACTCGAGGGGGTCCTCGATCGTGATGATGTGGCAGGCCCGGCGCTCGTTGATGTGGTCGATCATCGAGGCGAGGGTCGTGGACTTGCCGGCGCCCGTGGGCCCGGTGACGAGCACGAAGCCCTGCGGGGCGCTGACCAGCTGCTCGGCGACCGGCGGCAGCCCCAGGTCGGCCATCTTCGGGATGTCCGACGGGATCAGCCGGAGGGCCATGGCCACGGTGCCCTGCTGGAAGAAGGCGTTGCCGCGGATGCGGGCCACGTCGCGCCACGAGAACGAGAAGTCCAGCTCGAGGCGGTCCTCCAGGGCCTCCCGCTGGTCCTGGCCGAGCAGGCTGCCGACGAGGGCGACGGTGTCCTCGGCGGTGAGGACGTGCTCGCCGGCCCGCTCGAGGTTGCCGTCCACCCGCAGCAGCACGGGCGCGCCGACGCTGAAGTGCAGGTCGGTCCCCTTGCGCTCCCAGAGCTGCTGCAGGAACCCGTCGACCGTGCCCGCCGCCCCTTTGGTCACGGGCGCAGGCTAGTACCGTCGCGCGCCATGGGCGGGGTGGTGCTGGTGGCTGCGCTGGTCGGCGCGGCGGTGGGGTCGTTCCTCAACGTCGTCCTGCACCGCGTCCCGCTGCACGAGTCGGTCGTGCGCCCGGCGTCGCGCTGCCCGGGCTGTCGCACGCCGCTGCTCCGGCGCGACAACGTGCCCGTCGTGTCGTGGCTGCTGCTGCGCGGACGGTGCCGGCACTGCGACGCGCCGATCTCGGTCCGGTACCCCCTGGTGGAGCTCGGCACGGCGCTGCTGTTCGCGATCGTGGCCAGTAGGTTCGCGCCATGAGCCCGGTCCGACGGAGCCGCACCATCACGAAGGCGCCCGTCGAGAACGGCTTCGACGTCGAGGAGCGCGAGCCCCAGGACAACGACTCCGAGGGCTTCGCGCAGCTCCTCGTCAGCATGGGCCTCACCACGCCGGAGGCCGCGGCGGCGGCGCTGGCCCGGAACCCCACCGACAGCCAGCAGCTGGCCGCGCTCCTGGTCGAGGCGAAGCGCCTCGACGAGGGCCAGCTCGCCCAGCTCCTGGCCCAGCAGCTCGGCCTCCAGGTCGTGGACCTCGGCCGGTCGGTGCCGGACAAGAGCGCCATCACCGCCGTCCCGGAGCGCATCGCCCGCAAGCTCGTGGCCGTGCCCATCCGGGCCACCGAGGCCGGCGTCGACGTGGCCGCCGCCCACCCGGTGCCCGACGTGCAGTGGGAGCTCGAGCAGGCCACGGGCCGGGCCATCCAGCTCTACGTCGCGCCCGCCTCCGACATCCGCCGGATCATCGACAGCAGCTACCGCGTGCTGGGCGACGTCGACCGCCTCGTCCAGACCTTCGAGGCGTCGACCCCGACCCGCACGGTGGCCGAGCCGGCCCAGGCCGACGTATCCGACGACGCCCCGGTCGTCCAGGTGGTCAACCTCATCCTCACGCAGGCCCTGCGCGACCGCGCCTCGGACGTGCACATCGAGCCGCAGGGCGAGCGCCTCCGCATCCGGTACCGGATCGACGGTGCCCTCAACGAGATGCTCGACCTGCCCGGGACGATGGCGCCGGCCCTCGTCAGCCGTCTGAAGATCATGGCGGACATGAACATCGTCGAGCGGCGCCGCTCCCAGGACGGGCAGTTCGCCATCACCCTCGACGGTCGCAGCCTCGACGTGCGCGTCGCCACCACCGCGACCATCTGGGGCGAGAAGTGCGTGCTCCGCCTGCTCGACAAGACCCGGCCGCTGTACAAGCTGTCCGACCTCGGCATGCCCGACGACACGGCCGAGCGGTTCTCGCAGCTCGTGCGGTCCCCGTTCGGCATGGTGATCTGCGCCGGGCCCACGGGCAGCGGCAAGACGACCTCGCTGTACGCCACGTTGAACGAGATCAACGAGCCGTACCGCAACATCATGACCATCGAGGATCCGGTCGAGTACGTGTTCACCTCGATCAACCAGATCCAGACGAACGAGCAGGCCGGCCTCACCTTCGCCGACGGCCTGAAGGCCATCCTCCGGCAGGACCCCGACGTGATCCTCGTCGGCGAGATCCGCGACGCCGAGACGGCCAGGATCGCGACGCAGAGCGCGCTGACCGGCCACCTCGTGCTGTCGTCGCTGCACGCCACCGACTCGGCCGCGGCCCTGCACCGCTTCCTCGACATGGGGATCGAGGCCTTCCTCATCTCCTCGTCGGTGCTGGCCGTCGTCGCCCAGCGCCTGGTCCGCCGGATCTGCGTGCACTGCATGGAGGCCTACGAGCCCACGGTCGAGGAGCTGACCTTCTACCAGGAGGCCGTCGGGGAGGGTCACGAGCGCACGACGCCGTTCATGCGCGGGGCGGGCTGCAACTTCTGCGCGGCCAGCGGTTACCAGGACCGCACCGGCGTCTACGAGCTGCTGCGCATCACCCCGGAGATCCGGCGCCTCGTGGTCGGCTGGGCCACGCAGGAGGAGATCCGCCGGCTGGCCGTGTCCCAGGGCATGCGGACCCTGCTGGACGAGGCGATCAGCCTGGTCGACCAGGACGTGACGACCATCACCGAGGTCATCCGCACCATCTACACCTGAGGTCGACCCTCAGCGGACGGTGCAGGTCCAGTCGAAGCGGCCGGAGAGCTCGGCGCCGTCGTCGGCGCGGAGGCCGGCGAAGGTGAAGCTGCCGGCGTTGCCCTCCAGGACCTCGAGGGTGGCGGTCGAGCCCTCGCCGGACCGATAGCGCACCGGCTCGGCGTCGGGGGTCTCCCGCACGGCGGCGAGCACGGTCCCGAGCCGGTCGAGCTCGTACGTTCCGGGCCCGTCGAACCTGGCTACGGCGGCCTCCCAGACCAGGCGCTGCTCGCCGATCACGGTCGGGACCGGGACGATGAAGGCGGCCGCCTCAGGCGATGCGATCGATTCGCAGGTCGCCATCTGCTCCTCGTCGCGGGAGTAGATGATCTCGAACGGGCCGGAGGCTTCGACGGCGCCGCTCAGCGTGAAGGTGCCGAGGGCCACGGGTCCCTCCCGGCTCACCACGACGATCGTCGTGGAGGACGTCGACGAGCCGCCGGCCGCGTCCTCACCGCTGTCGTCGTCGCTGCAGGCCACGGCCAGCATGCACATCGCCGCCGCCGCGAGCCGCCCCATCCGTCGCATCGGCGAGATCCTACGCGGCGTCCCGGATGCCGAGGCTTCCGGGACTTCCGCACGCTCCGTGGTGTGTCGTGTGCCACCAGCGATGGACGAGTTCCCCCTAGGGGTCTAGGGTCCCCTGTGGACAGCGAGCTCCAGCAGCGGGCTCGCGGGCGGAAGGGATGGGGATGGCGGGACTGCGTTCTACGAACGATCTGACTTCGGCGCGCCGTCGCGGAGGCATGCGCCTCCCGACGATGCTGCTGGCACTGATGGGGCTGGTCGGCTCGTTGGTGATCTATGACGCCGCGCCGGCGAGCGCGGCCCCGAGCCTCAACTCCGACCAGTGCGCCAACGGCGAGCCCATCAACCCCGCCAACTGCACCGACGCGGACCCGGACGAGTGGGGGAACGGCAACCTCAACAGCAACAACTCGACCTACGCCGAGGGCGACACGGTCCCGTTCCGGGGCATGTTCAGCGGCCTGACCATCGGCAGCTCCTACTTCATCGACATCGTCTACGACACGACGAAGGGCGGGAAGCACGCCTTCGACTACCTGACCACGTTCAACAGCACGGTCTCCGCCGCCAACCCGTGCGCCGGCCTCGCCGTCACCGTCTGCGACGAGTCGACCTGGGATTCCGAACCCATCCCCATCGATCCCCAGAACACCGGCGCGGGCGTGACCCAGGAGCCGGGAGAGTTCCGCCTGTTCGGCGGCATCATCACCTCGGTCTTCAGCCCCGAGCCCGTCGTCAACCCGTACACCTATCCCAACGGCCCCGGCTTCGCTGCCGACAAGACCGCCTCGATTCGCGTGCACTTCACCGCGAGCACGGAGACGCCCGTCTTCGCCTGGGGTGGCCACATCGCCACTCGGTTCGATTGGGCCGACCTCGGGGGCTCCGCCGCGAACATCAAGGGCTCCGCCTACCACATGAGCACCGGCGGCTCGGGCGGGACCGGCGGCGAGCACAGCATGTCGGCTGACGCGGTGATCCTGCCGAGCTCGCTCACGATCGTGAAGGACGCCGCCCCGAACTCGGCGCAGCCCTTCGCGTTCGTCGGGACGGGCTCGGCGGTGCTGCCGAACTTCTCGCTCACCGACAACGGGGGCACCAGCTCCGAGACGACCTTCAACTTCGTGACCAACGCAGACTTCAACACGAAGACGGTCACCGAGGGCGCCAACCCCGCGGGTTGGGCGCTCACCAACATCGGCTGCGTGCTCGATCCGGACAGCGAGGGCACGAGCGGGGCGTCGACGAGCCTGGCCCTCCGTCGCGCCACGGTCGCCGTGGGCGAGGGCCAGGACTACACCTGCACGTTCACCAACACCCTGCAGAACGGCACCCTGACGGTCATCAAGTCGGTCGCGCCGCCGGCGACGGCCGGGCAGTTCACGATGCACGTGACCAATGCCCAGACCAACGTCGAGGTGGCCCAGTTCCAGGGCTCGGCCACAGGCAACCAGCCCCCGCTCTCACTGCCGGCGGGCAACTACGTCGTGTCCGAGACCGGCGGTCCCGCCGGCTACACGGCCAGCTTCTCCCCGAGCTGCCCGGGTGGCGCCATCACGGTCTCGGCCGGACAGGCCGCGTCCTGCACCGTCACCAACACCGCTGGCACGCTCAGCCTCGCGGTGACCAAGACGGCGACCCCGGACACGATCGCCGAGCCTGGGGGCACTGTCCCCTTCACGGTCCAGGTGCAGAACACCTCGGCCGAGCCCGTGACGCTCACGTCCATCTCGGACAACGTGTACGGCACCCTCGCGGGCGACCCCGTCACCTGCCACGGCTCGCCCAGCGGCACGACCTTGGCGCCGAACACCAGCTGCTCGTTCACCTTCAACGGCGCCGTCAACGGCAACGCCGGAGCGACCCACACGAACACGGTGACGGTGAACGCTGTCGACGACGAGGGCCGACCCGCGACCGGCTCGGGCTCCGAGACGGTGACGGTCACGAACGTCCCGCCGGACGTGGAGCTGACCAAGACCGTCGTCGGTCCGGCGACCCGGCCTGAGCCGGGCGGGCTGTTCACCTACAACCTCTCGATCCAGAACAATTCGGTCGAGACGGTGACGATCACCGACCTGAGCGACACGCAGACGCTGTCGGCGCAGTGCCTGGCCCTGGAGAACACAACCCTGGGCGCCGGCCTGTCCACGTCGTGCCAGTACACGGCGACCCACACGGATGCCGGCGTGTACGGCAACACCGCGTCGGTGACCGTCGACGACCTCGACCCCGGGAGCACGACCGACACGGACACGTCCTCCGCCTCCGTGGAGGTCACGAACCTGGCCCCGACGGTGGACATCGAGAAGACGGTGTCGCCGGGGACCCTGCCTGAGCCGGGTGGGGTGTTCACGTACACGTTGACGATCACGAACCTGTCGCCGGAGTCGGTGACCATCACGGACCTGCAGGACAGCAACGGGCTATCCGGGGACTGCCCGGGTCTGTTCGACGAGGACGAGCCGACCACGCTGGCGGCCGCGAACCCGAACAGCACGGCCGACACGGTGACCTGCACCTACACGGTGACGCGGACCGATGCGGGCACGTACGGGAACACGGCGTCGGTCGTGGTGACCGACGACGAGGGCAGCACGGGGACCGACTCCGATGCGCAGTCGGTG
>DATFFY010000422.1:0-6157 GCA_035249805.1 Acidimicrobiales bacterium
CACTCCGGGCCTGGCGGCGCGAGCGGACGGCGCAGGTGCGGCGCATCACGATGCGCGTGGAGACCGGCGACCTCGAGGGCGAGCGGCCGCTGGTCGGCGTGGGCTCCGAGCCCGAGAGCTGAGCGCCCGGCCTAGGCCTGGTCGCGGGGGCCGTCGTCGCCGCGGCGGAAGCGCTCGCGCATGCGACCTCGGGCACCGCCGATGGCGTCCCGCAGGCCCGTCGCCTTCATGTTGCGGGTGACGTGCTCGAGCCCGGCCTTGCCCAGCTTGCGGAGGTTCCGCTCGAAGTACAAGGCGCAGCCCAGCATGAGCAGGAACCCGGCGAAGGCGAGGAGGAAGCTCGTCGACAGGGTGACGATCAGGAAGGCCATGCCGACCACGAACCCGAAGCCGGACCACTTCATCCGCCGGATCGTGTACCGGTAGAGCGTGGACTGACCGACCCCGCGGGCGAACTCCGGGTCGTCCGCGTAGAACTGCTGGGCGATCTCGCTGAGGATCCGTTCCTCGTCTTCGGAAAGCGGCACGGTCCTTCCCCTCTCCGGCGCTCTCAGGTCATCTTCCCACAGGGTCCCGCCAGCGACAACGCGACAACGGGTCCGGCCAGGTCAGGTCCCCGACAGGTCCGTGGGGCCCCACTGCTGATCCCCACGGCGCTTCACCTTGATCCCTTCCGGCCCCGCCAGGCGGGCCGGGACGATGGCGTCGGCGCCGTAGCGGGCCCGGATGGCGTCCACGGCGTCGGTCGCGTCCGCCCACGACGGCGCGTCCACGTCCTCCAGGCTCAGCTGGCGGGCGGCGTGGTCGACGAGCTGGCTGACGTGGACGCCGAGGAGCCGCACCCCCGGCGTCGGGTCGACCCGCTCGAGGAGCTGGGACGCGGCCCGGATGACGTCCGGGCCGGTGTCGACGGCGGTGGGCAGGGTCACCGCGCGCGTGATGGTCCGGAAGTCGTTGAAGCGCACCTTGATGGCGACGGTGCGCCCGGCCACGCCGGCGGACCGCAGCCGGCTGGCCACCGAGTCGCCCAGGCGCACCAGCTCGTGGTGCAGCGCGTCGTGGGTGTGGTGGTCGCGGGCGAAGGTCTCCTCGTGGCCGATCGACTTGGCCTTCTGGTCGGGCACCACGGCCCGGTCGTCGATGCCCCGGGCGAGCAGCCAGAGGTGCGTGCCGTTGGCGTTGCCGAGGAGGGCCTGGGCCGCCGCCTCGTCGAGGTCGGCCAGGTCGCCGACGGTCGTGATGCCCCTGCCCCGCAGCCGCTCGAGCGTCTTCGGCCCGACCCCCCAGAGGGCCTGGACCGGGAGCGGGTGGAGGAAGGCGAGCTCCTCCCCCGGCGGCACCACCATCACCCCGATCCCGGGCTCGGGACCACTCGGGCCGATGCGGGGCTTCGCCGCCTCCGAGGCGAGCTTGGCGATGTGCTTCGAGGCGGCCACCCCGACAGAGCAGGACAGCCCCTCCTGCTCGAGGACGTCGGCTCGGATGCGGTGGGCGATGGTCGCGCCGTCGCCGAGGAGCCGCCGGGCCCCGGTGACGTCGAGGAAGGCCTCGTCGAGCGACAGCGCCTCGACGAGCGGCGTGACCGACCCGAAGATCGCCATCACGCGCTTGCTGATCGCGGCGTAGTGGTCGTGGTCGCCCGGCACGAAGATCGCGTGCGGGCACAGCCGCTGGGCCCGCACCGAGGACATGGCCGAGTGCACGCCGAAGACCCGGGCCTCGTAGCTGGCGGCCGCGACCACGCCTCGGGCCCCCGGTCCGCCCACGATGACCGGCTTGCCCCTGAGCTCGGGCCGCCGCAGCTGCTCCACGGACGCGTAGAACGCGTCCATGTCCACGTGCAGGATCGTGCGGTCGCCGGCCGCCACGACCCCCACCCTACGAGCCGCCTGTGACGGGCAGTGTCGTCCCGCGAGTGAATGGGTCCGGTTCGGCAGAGCCCGAGTCGATGAGTCCGGAATGTCGGACCTCGCCACTCGGAAGACCGACGATCGGACCTATCGACTCGGGTTCCACTCGGGCCGCCGAGCGCCCGTGTGCACCCGCCTCCGCCGCGACACCAGCGCCCACTCCGGCACGCGCGGCACCATCCGCTGCAGGGTACGGGGCGGCTCGCGTGGGACCGCGCGGCAGACTGGCGGCCGTGGAGGAGCACGTGTTCGGGGTGGTGGCACAGGCGCTGCGGGGGCTCGTCCCCGAGGAGCTCGGCGAGCTCCACACCCGGGCGCACCGCTACGGGGTCAAGGCGTGGTTCGGCGCCGCCGCGAAGCCCACGCGGGAGCACTACGAGGCGCAGGTGATCGGGGCCAAGCACGTGCCCGACGCGAGCATGCTCGCCATCGAGGTCGGCTTCCACGCGGAGAACCCCGACCCGAAGCTGAACGAGCAGGCCCTCGCCGCGCTCGGCGAGCGGGAGAAGGCGTGGCGCAAGGGCCTCGGCCCCGAGCCCGTGGCCGGCTCGTTCATCGACGACCGGCACGGCTGGAAGCGCCTGTCCGAGACGTGGCCCGACCCGGATCTCGGTGACCCGGACCTCGCGCTGGAGATCGCCGGCCGCCTCACCGACTACATCACCACGCTCGAGCCGCTGCGCGCGCCCTAGGCGCGGGTGACGACGAGGGACGCGAGGTCGCTGCCGGCCACGTGGAAGCCGTACGGGCGGCCCTCGTCGTGCGGCCAGCGCTCGGTGAGCCACTCGAGCAGCGGCTCGCACACCCACGGATGACCGCCGTGCACGTGGTCCGAGCAGGCGGCGACGTCGACGAAGCGGGCGTCGACGACGATGCCGTCGGGGTCCTCGACGCGGAGCTCGCCCTCGTAGGCGACCGCGAGGTGCGCCTCCACCCGCAGCCGCCAGCCGAGGTCGGGCGCCTCGCACCGGACCTCGTAGACGGGACCGGCCCACTCCGTGACCCGGAGGCCGGTCTCCTCCTCCACCTCGCGGGTGAGGCCGTCGAGGAGCGACTCCCCCTCGTCGATGACGCCACCGGGCGGCGTCCAGTCGTGCGAGCCGTTGCGCCGCCGGTTCTGCACGAGCAGCACGCCGTCGCCGCTCACGATGAGCGCACCCCCGACGACCCAGTCACGCATCCCCCCATCCTCGCGCGAGGCTCCTCGGATGCACCCCAACGTCGAACGAGTGGTGGCGGCCGGCGCCGAGCTGGGGGTCGCGGTGCGCGCGGTGGAGTTCCCCGAGGGCACCCGCACCGCGGAGGATGCCGCCCGGGCCGTCGGGTGCGACCTCGTCCAGATCGTGAAGTCGCTCGTGTTCACCCTCGACGGCGAGCTGGTGATGGCCCTCGTCGCCGGCACGAACCGCCTCGAGGAGACCCGGCTGGCCGAGGCGCTGGGAGGGAGCGAGGTCGGCCGAGCCGACGCCGCTGCGGTGAAGGCGGCCACGGGCTACGCCATCGGCGGCGTCCCCCCGTTCGGCCACGCCGACCCCCTGCGGACCGTGGTCGACGAGGACCTGCTCGCGCTCGACGAGGTGTGGGCGGCCGCGGGGACGCCCCACCACGTCTTCGCCATCGCGCCCGCGGACCTGCTGCGGGTCACGGGCGGCCGCGCCGCGGCCCTCCGGCAGGCCTGAGGCTCAACGGAGGCGGAGGCGCACCTGCTGCACGGCGTGGTCCGGGCCCTTGTGCAGGACCACGTCCGCCCGGGACCGGGTCGGCAGGATGTTCTCGCGCAGGTTCGGCCCGTTGATCGCGCCCCAGATGGAGCGGGCCGTCGCCGTGAGCTCCTCGTCCGACAGCGTGCCGAAGTGCCGGAAGTACGACGTCTCGTCGGTGAAGGCGGTCTCCCGCAGCGTGAAGAACCGCTCGACGTACCACTGCTCGATGTCGGCCTCCTCCGCGTCGACGTAGATCGACAGGTCGAACCAGTCCGACGCGAAGCGCGACTCGTGCCCGCCCCCGTCGCCGGTCTGGAGCACGTTGAGGCCCTCGACGATGACGAGGTCGGGTTCGAGCAGCACCTGCTCCTCGTCCTCGAGCACGTCGTAGACGACGTGCGAGTACACGGGCGCCCGCACCTCCCGCTCGCCTCGCTTGACGTCCTCGAGGAAGCGGAGCAGCCGGCGCACGTCGTAGCTCTCCGGGAAGCCCTTGCGGTCCATGATCCCCCGCTCCTCCAGCACCTTGTTCGGCCGGAGGAACCCATCGGTGGTGACGAGCGCGACGTTCGGGTGGTCGGGCCAGCGGGCCAGGAGCGCCTGCAGGACGCGCGCCGTCGTGCTCTTGCCGACGGCCACGCTCCCGCCGAGCCCGATGATGAAGGGCACCTTCTGGAGCGGCCGCCCGAGGAACGTGTCGGTGGCGTGCTGCAGCCCCTGCGCGGCGGCCACCCGCAGGTTCAGCAGCCGGGACAGGGGCAGGTAGACCTCCGTGACCTCGGCCGGATCGAGGCGGTCGTTGAGGGACCGCAGGTCCTCGAGCTCGTCGGACTGCAGCGACAGCGGCGTGGCCGCGCGCAGGCGCGACCACTCGTCGCGCCCGAACGTGCGGTACCCCAGCCAGAGGTCGTCACCCACGACGCCGCACGCTATGCGTCGTCCGATGCGGAGCCCCAAACGGTCATTCCGTAACCTGGCCGGGCGATGACGACGCCCCCGGAACCCCCCGCCGACGACTACGCCCCCACGTCGCTCCCCTCCCGCGGCGCCCGCGTGCTGGCGTTCGTGGCGATCCTCGTGGGCGGTCTGTGCGGCGGCCTCATCGGCTACGGCTTCGCCGACCTGCAGTGCGGCGAGGACGACTGCACCGGCCTCGCCGGCGGCATCGGCCTGCTCGGCGCGGTGATCGGCGCCGTCGGCGTCGGCGTCGTGTCCGTCCTCGCCCTCCGGGCCATGGGCGAGTGGCGCACCATCGAGCAGCGCGACGACGAGCGCCGCTGACCAGCGCCCCGCTCGCCACCGATCCGTAGCAGACTCGGCACATGCCGACCCGAGAGCGGATCATCCTCATCATCGCCGCAGGGCTCGCTCTCGCCACCGTGGCGATGCTCCTCTCGAGCCTTCTCACCATCGATCAGCGCGGGTCCGTCACCGGCTGGTACGGGATCGCGCCGAACACGGAGTCCGTGGTCTTCGACGACCTGTCGGGTGACAGCGACGCGACTGCGGTCGCCTGGAAGACCGCGGGCATCTGGATTGGGGCGATCTTCCTGTGGGCGCTGATCTCGCTTCGCATCTTCCGCGGCCCTCGTCCCGCGCAGGAGGACCGCGAAGAGCCGAGGTAGCCGACCCGCTGCGTCAGCCGGTGCCGGTGAAGCGGAGGCGGCGGAACGCCTCGGCGCAGGAGACGCCCGCGCGGGCGCCCTCCTCGCGGGCCCGCTCCTCGAGGATGGCGGCGATGAGGCCAGGGTCGCGGCCGAGCCGGCTCTCGTGGCACGCGACCGCGGCGACCTTCACGTCGAGCACGGCGCCGATGTCGACCCACGCGTCGGCCTCCAGCGTGCCGGAGAGCAACAGCAGCTCGACCTGGTGGGCGGGACCGGCCTCGGGCACGTAGAGCGGCATCGCGGCGGGCACGACGGAGTCCAGGACAGCCCACCCCAGCTGCCGGTGGTCGCGGTGGTTGACGTACCCGTCGCCGAAGAACACGGCCGTCGGGTCCGGCGCGATCAGCGCGGTCGGCTGGCGGCGACGGACGATCTCGACGATGCGGGTCCGCAGCGCGGCGTCGTCGTCGATGTCGCCGTCCGGGTAGCCGAGGTGCTCCACGGATGCGAGCCCGAGCACGGCGGCGGCGCGGGCGACCTCCTCGGCCCGGCCGGCGGCGAGGGCGTCGGGATCCACCGACGGGTCGCTGCTGCCCTTGTCGCCGCGGTTGGCGATGACGAGGTGGACCTCGCTGCCCGCCGCGGTCCACCGAGCGAGCGTGCCGCCGCATCCCACCTCCGGGTCGTCGGGGTGGGCGAAGACGGCCAACGCCCGAGCGGGGATCGAGTCCTCGATCACGCGGCCTCCGGGGCGGCGCCGATCGCCTCCACGGCGCGGTCCACGTCCGCGTCGTCCAGGTCCGCATGGGTGACCATCCGGATGGTGGCGGATCGGCTCGCCAGCGCCAGCACGCCCGCGTCGGCCAGGTGCCGCAGCACCGGCCCGACGCGCGGGAGGTCGACCAGGACGATGTTGGTGTGCACCTCGACCGGGTCG
>DATFFY010000423.1:0-2605 GCA_035249805.1 Acidimicrobiales bacterium
TGGAGGCGGTCCCGGTCGTCGACGCCGCCTCGGCCGCGGACCCGGGCCTCGCAGACCGCCTGGCCGCGTCCACCCTCACCTACCTCCCGGGCGGTGACCCCGACGTGATCCCGACGCTCCTGCCTGGTTCGGCAGCCTGGGCCGCCATGCGGGGGGCATGGGAGGGCGGGGCTGTGCTCGCGGGTGCCAGCGCGGGCGCGATGGCCCTCGCGGCCTGGACCTGGACGCGCGAGGGCGGGGTGAGGGGCCTTGGCGTCGTCCAAGGACTCGGTGTCGCGCCGCATGCCGATGCCACGTCATGGGCCCAGGCCGTCGCCCGCTACGGCGCCGCCGTACCGCCCGAGCTCGACTTCATCGGACTGGCAGAGCGCACGGCCGTCATCGTGCCCGCGGCCGCCGGCGAGCCGTGGCGCGTCGTCGGGGAGGGCGAGGCCCGCTGGCTCAGCGCCGCTGCCCGAGCGGCCGGGGAACCGCCGCTGGTCGTCGGTCACGGCGACGTCCTCGTGCCCTGAGGGTGCGCACCGATCTTGGTTGGAGCCTGGATCAGGCGGTCACCTTCCTCAACCACGGATCGTTCGGGGCGTGCCCGGAAGCGGTCCTGGCCGTCCAGCAGGAGTGGCGGGATCGGCTGGAACGGGAGCCCGTGACGTTCCTGGAGCGCGAACTCGAAGGCCACCTCGATCGGGCGCGGGAATCGCTCGGCGGGTTCCTGGGTGCCGACCCCGCGGGGCTCGTCTTCGTCCCCAACGCGACGACGGCGTCCAACGCGGTGCTGGGATCCCTGCGGTTCGAGCCGGGAGACGAGCTGCTGACCTGCGATCACGAATACAACGCGACACTCAACACCATCCGCGCGGCCGCGCACCGCGATGGCGCTCGGGTGATGCTGGCGGCGTTTCCCTTCCCGAGCGCCGGAGACGACGAGATCGTCGAGGCGCTACTGGACGCGGTCACGTCGCGGACGCGGCTGGTGGTCATCAGCCACGTCACCAGCCCGACGGCCCTCGTCCTGCCGATCGAGCGGCTGGTTCGCGAGCTCGATGGCCGCGGGATCGACACGCTCGTCGACGGTGCTCATGCGCCCGGGATGGTGCCGCTCCGCCTGGACGAGCTCGGTGCCGCGTACTACATCGGCAACGGGCACAAGTGGCTGTGCGGACCCAAGGGCTCCGGGTTCCTGTGGGTCCGGGCCGACCGGCGCGAGCGGATCCACCCGAGCATCGTGTCGCACGGCGCCAATGCCACCCGAACTGATCGACCCAGGTTCCGCCTCGAGTTCGACTGGGTCGGCACCGGCGACCCGAGCGCCGTCCTCTCCCTCCCCGCGGCGATCGACTGGATGGCCGGCCTCGATCCCGGCGGCTGGCCGGCCGTGATGGCGGCCAACCGCGCCCTCGCGCTCGAGGCACGTGACCGACTCGTCGCCTCATTGGGCGGGCCGGCGTCGGCGGTGGTGCCGCACGCCGTGCCGGACACCATGATCGGGTCGATGGCCGCCGTCGCGTTACCCGGCCTGCGCACGGACGAGGACGCCGAGCGACTGCACCGCGTCCTGTTCGAGGAGGATCGGATCGAAGTACCGATCGTCCCGTGGCCGGTGCCCGCTGCCCGCACCGCCCCGACCGACCCACCCCGGTCCGTCCTCGTGCGAGTCTCCGCGCAGCGCTACAACGAATCCTCTGACATCGACGCGCTGCTGTCCGCGCTCGGACGGCGGCTGACTGCCGCGTAGATCGCCCCGAGGAAGCGGCTGGGCACGCGCCCGATGACCCTGGCCTGCGCCAAGCCGGCTGCCAGCGCCATGCGCTCGAACGCGACGCTCGAGAATGGGTGCGGCACCCACGGGGTCCCTCGATCCACGTCGTACTCGACCACGATGAACGGCCCACCGGGCCGCAGGTTGGACGCGAGGGAGCGGATCGTCGCGACCTGCCGATCCCGTGGGATGTAGTGCAGGCTGTTGGCGGCGACGAGGCCGTCGAGCGGGGGCAGCTCGAGAGGTCCCTCAAGGTCGGCCACGACCGTCGTGAGGCGGGTGGCCGGGAACCGCGACCCGACTGCCTCTGCGTTTCTGCGGAGCGCGCCGGCATCGCGGTCGAGCGCGATGATCCGCGCACCGGGACCCAACACGTCGGCGACCGCGAGGGTGAACGCGCCCTCCCCCGCCCCGATGTCCGCCCAGACCGACTCCGGAGCCGGGGCGTGCCCCGGCGCCGGCGCCGGCTTCGGCGCCTGCATGCCAGCGCGGATCAGCGCGACATGGTCCGCGTGATCCATCGGCTCCGCCTCAGCCCGTGTTCTGCAGGCCGGCCGCCACGCCGTTGACGGACAGCTGCACGAGACGCAGGACGCGGCCACGTTCCGGATCGTCGGCGGGCTGCGCGCGGAGTCGGGCGAGGAGGCGGACCTGGAGCTCGGACAACGCGTCGACATATGGATTCCGCAGGGCGATCGACCGCTGCAGCACCGGTGCGCCGTCGAGCAGGTGGTCGCGGCCCGTGACGCGCAGGAGCAGCCCGACCGTGCGGTGGTACTCGGCCTCGATCGCCGCCCACCGGCGTGCATTGTCGGGACCCGTCGCGAGCGACGCGTACCGCCGCGCCAC
>DATFFY010000424.1:0-5662 GCA_035249805.1 Acidimicrobiales bacterium
CCCCGCTCCGCACGCGCGAGCGCCTCCACGTCGAACCCGAACCCCGTGGTGCGGAGCGCGGCGAACACGCTCTCGGCGGCCGCCGCGGTGAAGCCCTTCATGCCGCACTGCGTGTCCCGCTCTCGCGTGAGGCCGAGCCGGCGCAGCAGCATGTTGTAGGTCCGGCCGCTCAGGACCCGGTGCACGGGCTGGGTGCGGGGCAGGCGGCTGTCGGGGTGGGCACGGGTGCCGTAGGCCACGTCGGCCCCGCCCCGCTCGAGCGCCTCGAAGCAGCGGACCAGGTCGGTCACCTCGACGGAGAGGTCGGCGTCGACGAAGACCCGCACCCGGGCCGTGGCGGCGAGCATGCCCGCGCGGACCGCCGCGCCCTTCCCCCGGTTGTGGCCCAGCTCGAGCACCCGGGCGTCGAGCCCGAACCGGGCCGCGGCCTTCGCGGCGACCTCGGGGGTGCGGTCGCTGCTGCCGTCGTCGACGAGCACGAGCTCGAGGTCGGACGTGCCGAGCTCGGAGGCCGCGATGGTGGCCAGGGACCGCTCGATGCGGGCGACCTCGTTGTACATCGGGACGACCAGCGCCCGGGCCGGTCCGAGGAGCCCAGGGGCGGCGGTCAGGGCGTCCACAGGGCTGCGTAGATTAGCCACCCGCCGACATGGAACCCATCCCTTCGTCCGAGCTCGACCGCGACGCCGTGCACCGGGCGATCGCCGAGCGGGCCGCCCGGTCCGGCATCGAGCGGGTGCACCTCCTCGCCTTCCGCGACCTCGACGACCCCGACGCCGGCGGCTCCGAGGTCCACGCGGCCAACGTCGCCCGCCACCTCGCCGCCGCCGGGCTGGAGGTGGTCCACCACACCGGACGCGTCCGGGGCGCCCCGGCCGAGCTCCAGCGGGACGGCGTGCGGGTGCTCCGCCACGGGGGGCGGCTGGGCGTGTTCCCCCGAACGGCGCGGTGGCTGCGCCGGGCCCGGCTCGGGCCCGCAGACGGGATCCTGGAGATCTTCCACGGCATCCCGTTCTTCGCCCCGGTGTTCGCACCTCGCGTCGCCCACGTCGGCCTCGTCCACCACGTCCACCTCGGGGTGTGGCACCACCTGCTCCCGGCGCCGGGCGCGGCCGTCGGTCATCTGCTCGAGCGGTTCGCGGTCCCCCGCGTCTACCGGCACCGCACGATCCTCACCATCGCCCGGTCGTCGCGCGAAGAGGTCCTGCGCGCGTACCGGGCGGACCCGGCCCTGGTCGGCGTGGCCGACAGCGGCGTGGCCGACCACTTCTCCCCCGGCGGGCACCGCGAGGCGAGGCCGCTCGTGGTCGTGGTCGCCCGCCTCATGCCCCAGAAGGGCCTCGGGGACCTGCTCCAGGCCTTCGGCGCCGTACGGGCGGCGCTCCCAGAGGCGCGGCTCGCGATCGTCGGCTCGGGTCCCGAGCGGGCCGCCGTGGAGCGCCGCGTCGCGGCGCTGGGGCTGACCGGCTCGGTGGAGCTCACCGGCTTCGTCCCGACCGACGAGCTGGTCGGCTGGTACCGCCGAGCCTGGGTCGTGGCCAGCGCGTCGGTCCGCGAGGGGTACAACCTCACGCTCGTCGAGGGCGCCGCGTGCGGGACGCCGAGCGTGGCTCGTCGGATCCCGGGGCACGTCGACGCGGTCGTGGACGGCACGTCGGGGCTCCTGGTCGACGACGTGCCCGGCCTGGCATCGGCGCTCGTCGAGGTGCTGACCGACGATGCGCTGCGGGAGCGGCTCGGGCGCGGCGCGCTCGAGCACGCGCGGCCCTTCCGCTGGGAGCGCACCGCGCTCGCCGTGGTCGAGGCCCTCTGCCAGGACGCAGACCGGCGCCGATGACCGCCACCGTCGACGGGGCGAAGCGGGCCCGCCCGGTGGCGCTCGCCGAGGTGGCGGGGATCGCGCTCGTCGCGTACGTGCCCCTGCTGCTCGGTGCGGGTGGCCGCCTCAACGCGGACACGAAGCAGTACCTGTACCTCGATCCCGGCGGGCTCATGGAGCGGGCCCGCACGCTGTGGGACACGTCGGTGGGCGGTGGCGCCGTCACCCACCAGACGATCGGCTACCTCTGGCCGATGGGACCCTTCTACTGGGTGGGCGACGGGCTCGGGCTGCCGGACTGGGCCACGCAGCGGCTCTGGATCGGGTCCATCCAGCTCGCCGCCGCCGTCGGCGCCCTCGTCCTGTTCCGCACGCTGATGCCGCGGCGCCACCCTGCGCAGGTCGTCGCCGCCCTGGGCTACGGGCTGAGCCCGTTCGTGCTCGGCCACGTCACCGGCCAGTCCGCGCTGCTGCTGCCGTTCGCCGCGTTCGGCTGGATGGTGTGGGCGCTCGTGCGCGGCCTGGACGAGGGGACGTGGCGCTGGCCCGCGGCGTACGCGCTGCTCGTGACGACCTGCGGCTCGCTCAACGGCTCGTCGGTGTTCTTCGTCGTGCTCGGCTCCGTGCTCTGGGTGCCGTTCGGCGTGCACACGCTGGGGCGGGCGAAGGCCCGCGACGGCATCGTGCTGCTGCTCCGGGCCGGTGGCCTCACCCTCCTCTGCCAGCTCTGGTGGCTGATCGCGTACTTCATCGGCGGGCGCTACGGCCTCCCGATCCTGTCGGTCACCGAGACCGTGGCGGCGACGTCGTCCACCACCTCCGCGGCCGAGGTGCTGCGAGGGCTCGGCTACTGGTTCTTCTACGGCGGCGACGCCCACCGGCCCTGGCTCGACGGCCTGGCCACGCCGTACATGACGTCGCCGGCGCTGCTCGTCGCGTCGTTCGCGGTGCCGGTCCTGGCCCTCGTGCTCGCCACCCGGCTGCGCTGGTCGTCCCGCGCGTACTTCGCGCTGCTGATCACGATCGGCACGCTGATCGCCACGATCTCCTTCTCGTCGCCCTGGCGCTCACCGGCCGGCGTGTCCTTCGAGGAGGCGAGCCGGCAGGTCGACCTCGTGCTGAGCCTGCGCAACACCCAACGGGCCGGTCCGCTCGTGGCGCTCGGGCTGATGGGCCTGCTCTCGGCCGCGCTCACCGCGCTCTGGAGCCGGCACGCCCAGGTCGCGCTCGGGACCGGGCTGCTCGTCGTCGTCGCGATCACCGCCGCGCTGCCCGCCCAGTGGGGCGACGGCCTCATCGCCGAGCGGTTCCATCGCAAGGAGCTGCCGGACGCGTGGGAGGAGGCGGGGCGCCTGCTCGACGAGGGCGAGGGCAACGTCCTCGAGCTGCCGGGCATCGACTTCGCCGCGTACCGGTGGGGCAACACGCTCGACCCCGTGTCGGTGGGGCTCACCGACCGGCCCGTGCTGGCCCGCGAGCTGGTGCCCCAGGGCGGGCCCGTCGGCGTGTCCCTCCTCAACGCCCTCGACCGCAGCCTGCAGGAGGGCTGGTACGAGCCGGAGGCGATCGTCCCCATGGCTCGCCTCCTGGGCGCGTCGACGATCCTCGCCCGCAACGACCTCGAGTACGAGCGGTACCGCACCGTCCGCCCTCCCCGCCTGTGGTCGCTGCTCACCGACGCCGCCACCGGGCTCGGCGACGTGGTCGAGGTCGGACCCCCGACGACGAACCGGGCCGCCGCCGACGTCCCGATGCTCGACGAGATCGAGCTCGGGCTGCCCGACGACACCCCGCCCCCGCCGATCGCGCTGCTCACCGTGCCCGGAGGCGACCGTCCCGCCCTGTCCGCCCGTGGCACCGACCGCCCCACGGTGGTGGACGGGTCGGGCGACGGCCTCTACGCCGCGGCCGCCGCCGGCCTCCTCGACGAAGGGGCCGGCCCCCTCCTCTTCGGGGCCGACCTGGCCCGGTCGGGCACCGACCCCCTGCTGTTCGGCACGGTCCCTCGCTTCATCGTCACCGACTCCAACCGCAAGGCCGACGAGCGCTGGTACTCGCTGCGGGAGAACGTCGGCGCGACGGAGCCGGCCGACGGGCGCATCGCGGACGAGGAGTCCGTGGGCGGCCCGATCGACCTCGTGGAGGGCCAGCCGGTGACGGCCCGCACGATCGTCCGCTGGCTGGGCGCCGCCCGCATCTGGGCGAACGACTACGGCACCGCGAGCACCCTCCTGCCCGAGGACCGCCCGTCGAACGCGTTCGACGGCGACCTCGACACGAGCTGGCGGGTCGACGTGGCCAGCGTGAGCGGCCCCTACCGCGTCGGCATCGACCTCGGCCGCGAGGTCCTCGTCCCCGCCGTCACGCTCGTGCAGCCACAGGCCCGCCCCGGCTCGCAGAAGGTGACCGAGGCGGTCGTCGTCCTCGACGGCGAGCGCCGGTTCCCGGTCGAGATCCAGCCCGGCGCGGCGTTCGACCCGGACGGCGTGCCGGTGGTCCTGGACGGGCGGCCCTTCCGCCGGCTCGAGGTCGAGCTGACCGGGTTCGAACCGCCCTTCGGCCCCGTCGGCCTGGCCGAGGTCGAGATCCCCGGCGTGGAGGTCACCGAGCTCGTCCAGCCGCCCACGGCCACGCTCGACCGCCTGGGCGGCGCACTCTCCGATGCGCCCGTGGCCTTCGTCCTCAGCCGCTGGCGGGCCGACCCCTCCGAGCCGGTCCGGGCCGACCCCGAGCCTGCGCTCCGACGCCGTCTCGACCTGCCCGCGCCCGTGGCCCTCACGCTGGGAGGCACGGCCCGCCTCCACCAGGGGCCGGACGACGCCCGCGTGGACGAGCTGCTCGACTCGACCGGGCCCTACGTGCGCTCCAGCCAGCACCTCCCGGGCTCGCTGACCCACCGCGCCGCGGCCGCGGTCGACGGTGACCTCTCGACCTGGTGGACCACGCCGTTCGTGGGCCTCACCGACCAGTGGTGGGAGATCGACACCGGGGAGCAGCTGGCGCTGGAGGAGGTGGAGCTGGACATCGTCGCCGACGACCGGCACAGCCTCCCGATCCGCATCGGCGTCTCGGTCGACGGCGGCACCCCGCTGGTGGTGCCCGTCCCGCTCGTGGAGCGCGGGCCGAGGGACACGACCCGGCACGTCACCGTCCCCCTGGGGCGGACCGTTCGGGGCCGCACCGTGCGCATCTCGATCGACGGGGCCCGCGCCCGCACCACGCCCGACTGGTACAGCGGCGAGCCGGTCGCCCTGCCCATCGCGCTGGCCGAGATCGGCGTGACCGACGCGGACCCGGTGGTCCCCGCCGACGACGTCGACACCGGCTGCCGCGACGACCTCCTGACGCTGGACGGCGAGCCGCTGCCGGTCCGGATCACCGGTGACAGCGGTGCCGCGCTCGCCCGCGGCGCCCTCGCCGTCGCGCGCTGCGACGACGAGCCCCTCGAGCTGCCGGCGGGGACCCACGACCTGGTCGCCACCCCAGGGCGCGAGACGGGGCTCGACCTCGACCGCCTCGTCCTCACCACCCCGACCTGGGACGGTCCCAGCACCGGCGCCCCCGGGCCGGCGGTCGAGGTCACCGACGAGGACCGCGGGCGGGTCACCGGGGTGCTCGACTCGGACGGCGAGCCCTTCTGGCTCGTCCTCGACCAGAGCGTCAGCGACGGATGGGACCTCGTGGTGGAGGGGCCCGACGGGGCCAGCGCCACGGTCGACGGCCCCCATCCGATCGACGGCAACGCCGCGGGCTGGTTCGGGCGCCCCGCCGCGGCCGGGCCGCTTGTCGTCAGCGCCACCTGGCTCCCGCAGCGGTCGGTCGACCTCGCCCTCGGGGTCTCGA
>DATFFY010000425.1:0-2961 GCA_035249805.1 Acidimicrobiales bacterium
GGGGTCGCACGACGCGGCCCGCACGTCGCCCACCCGCCAGCGGCCGCTCACGAGCGGCTCGGGGGCCCCGGTGAGGGCGACGATCTCCTCGGCCAGCTGCCGGATGGTCACGGCGGTCCCCGAGCCGACGTCGAGCGTGCGGGGCGCAGCGGGCGGGTCGGCGATGCCCGCGGCGATGGAGCGCACGACGTCGTCCACGTGCACGAAGTCGCGGAGGACCTGGCCGTCCTCGTAGAGGTCGATCTGCTCCTTGGCCAGCCCGAGACGGCAGAACAGGCTGACGATGCCCGTGTACGGGTTCGAGAGCGACTGCCCGGCGCCGTACACGTTCTGCAGGCGGAAGGTGCTGAGTGCCGTGCCGGTGCCCGACACCCACGCCGCGCACACGTGCTCCTGGGCCAGCTTCGTGGCGCCGTAGACCGAGGTGGGGCGCGGCTCGGTCGTCGTCGCGCGGGCCGGCACCGGGACGAGCGGGGCGCCGTCGGGACCGACGGGGTCCCACCGCTGCGCTTCGAAGTCGGTCTTGGTGCGGGCCGCGGGATGGACGAGGGAGCCGTCCGGCGCCCGCCACGCACCCTCGCCGTAGACGGCCCGCGAGCTCGGCAGGACGAGGTGGGCGGGCGGCACGCGCTGCAGGAGCGCGTCGAGGAGCCGGGTGGTGCCGACGACGTTCACCAGGCCGTGGCGCGAGCTCTGGTCGAACGACTGGCCGGTTCCCGTCTCGGCCGCCAAGTGCACGACCACGTCGGGGGTGAAGCCGTCGAGCACGGCCTCCCAGGTGGCCGCCTCGGTCACGTCGGCGACGACGAGCTCGGCCTCGTCCGGCAGGTCGGCGGGCCGCTGCCGGTCGGGGTGGACCTGCGGGTGGAGGGAGTCGACGACGCGCACGCGCGCCCCGTCCTCCACCAGGCGGGCGGCCAGGCGGCAGCCGATGAACCCGGCGCCGCCGGTGAGGAGCGCGTCCGTCACGTCGCGCTCACCCGCGCACGAGCGCGATGACGTCCTTGCCGCCGGTCACGTACGTGCCGGCGACGGCACCGTCGGCGGGGATGCCGAAGGGGAACGACGCCCGGAGGCCACCCGTGTCGGTGGCGACGTAGAAGCGGTCGCCGCGGTGCAGCGCCACCTCGTCGCTGCCATTGGCGTCCCAGTCGCCGATCACGACGGCCTCGCCGCCGTTGCCGAAGAGGATGTTCCGGTCCGTGATCAGGTTGGCGTACGCGTTGGCGAGGAAGAAGCGGTCCCCGCGACGCACGCCGGGCGTGACCGTGCGGTTGCCGTCCCAGTCCCCCACCACCGGCACGTCCGTGGGGGTGCCGAAGCGGAAGGACCCCTGGACCGGGCCCGGCCCGTTCTGGTTGGTGAGGTGGAACACGCCGGCCCGCCAGTACCCGATGGTGTCGACCTTGTCGCCGTTCCAGTCCCCGCACAGCGGGACGTCACCAGCGGCGCCGAAGCGGAACGTCCAGATCCCGGCCGGGTCGCTCGAGAAGGTGTTGGCGATGCTGAAGCTGCCGTCCCGGAACACGCCCGGTGTGTCGACGCCGTCGCCGTTCCAGTCGCAGGTCATCGCGACGCCGCCCGCGGAGCCCCACGGGTGGGTGCTGAGCGCGTTCGTCGGCGGCAGGTCGGTGGGGACGATGAACCGGCGGCCGGTCGACGGCGCCGGGGGCGCGGTCGTCGTCGGCGAGGGACCCGGCGGCGCCGTCGTGGTGGTGGTCGGGGGGATCACGCGCCACCAGTTGGAGCGCAGGGCGAAGTCGATGCGCACGTTGTCGCCGGTGCGCTCGAGCGTCCGCAGCGACCCCGTCCAGGTGCTCTTCAGCACCCGCCCGCCGTCGGCGCCGAGGCCGTTGCGCTGCGTGACCTCGACCGAGGCCAGCGTGCCCATCTGGTAGGCGGACTCGATCTGCGCCACGGGGAGCTTCGTCTCCCAGTCGTGGTACGGCGAGGCGATGTCGCCCTCGTCGACCACCGCGGGGAACGTGCCCCCGGCGGTGTGGCCGCCGGTCGACGACGAGAACTCCGTGCGGGCGATGTTGCCGTTCGAGTGCCGACGCACGGCCTGCCACGTGTCCGCGATCGCCTGGTCGGTCAAGGCGTGCTCGAGGACGCTCCCGTTGGCGCCGGCCCCGAGGTACACCTGGCACGACTCCGTGTCGCAGGTCTTCGCGTAGGCGTAGCGGTTCTCCGCCCACGCGTACGACCGGGCCGCGACGGCCTGGGCCCGGAGCGCGTTCATGCCCGCGCCGTTGGCCGCGTTGCCCCACGAGGCGGGCGACTCCCGCGGCACGACGCCGCGGAGGTAGGCCTCCATCTTCAGGATGTTCACGGTGCGGGGCAGGCCGCCGTCGTTCACCATCCGGAGGGCGCCGCGGTAGGTCTTCCTCCCGCTCGGTGCGCAGATCGTGAGCAGCGAGGTGAGCGTGGGGGCGTACGGCTCCGGGACGGCGGACAGCACGACCGGGTCGGCGATGGTCCCCGCGTAGGTCTCGGCGGTGCCGCAGCCGCCGGGCGCGACCGCGGCGTGCACCGTGCCGCCGGTGCCCATGGAGAACCGGGCCGCGCCGTTGGCCGGGATCTGCAGGCCGCCCATCGTGAAGGGCTGGCCCGACGTGACGGTGAGGTCCTGCCCGTCCTGGTAGATCAGGCGGACACCGATGTCCGCGTTGCCCTGGGACTGCAGCGTGGTCCCGCCGTAGTAGTGGTCGAGGATCTGGCGCCAGTCCCACCGGTTGGCCTCCCGGGTGGCGTAGCCGTAGGCGCCCCACTGCCCCATGCCCCGGCCGTGGCCGTAGCCGTGGCCCCGGAGCGTGAGCTCCGCGGCTGGGTACGCGGCCGCGGGTCCGGTGTCGAGGGCGAGGGGGACGACCAGTCCGGCGCAGGCCGCCCCGAGGGCGACGAGGACGGTCGTGACGGCCTTGGCAGCACGGGGCATAAGGCCGTCCAGCATCGCGCAGG
>DATFFY010000426.1:0-3425 GCA_035249805.1 Acidimicrobiales bacterium
CCCGGCAGCCGGATCGAGGTCACCCCCGCCCTGGTCGGCGACCGCCGCCTCGGAGGCCGGGCCGCCATCGGCGACGACCTGAGCGCCGAGGACGCCGTGGAGCTGGGCCTCGTCGACAACGACGCCCCCACGATCCTCGAGCTCCTGGGCGGGCTGCCCGGCGTCGAGAGCCGGGTCGTCCAGACGGAGGACGGGCCCCGCCGGGAGCCGGTCACGCAGGCCCGCTTCGGCCAGCTGCCGCTCACCGGCCAGCTCCTGCACACCGTGGCCAGCCCGCCGGTGGCCTACCTCCTGTTCGTCATCGGCCTGGCCCTGATGCTCTTCGAGCTGTACACGGCCGGCGTCGGGGTGGCCGGGCTGGTCGGCGCCGGCGCGCTCGTGCTCGGCAGCTACGGCCTCGCCGAGCTGCCCACGAACCCGGTGGCGGTGGCCCTCCTCCTGCTGGCGATCGTCGGCTACGGCATCGACGTGCAGACCGGGGTGCCCCGGCTCTGGAGCGGCATCGCCACCGTCGCCTTCGTCACCGGCTCGGTCCTGCTCTACGACGGGCTGTCGCTGTCCTGGGTCACCCTGGCCGTGGCCATCGTCGGGATCAGCCTCGCCATGCTCGGGGGCATGCCGGCGATGGTCCGGGTCCGCTTCTCGACGCCCACGATCGGCCGGGAGTGGATGGTCGGCGAGATCGGCACGGCCCAAGGCCCCGTCGAGCCGGAGGGCGTGGTCCTCGTCCGCGACGCCCCGTGGCGGGCCCGCACGAGCCGGGTCACCCCGATCGCCGCCGGGGACGCCGTGCGGGTCGTCTCGATCTCCGGGTTGGTCCTCGAGGTCGAGCCTGTGGACAACGTATCCACAGGGCAGTGGAGATCTCATTGATGGAATTTGCCGGGTCGCCACCCGGCCCATAGGACCCGTTCACCACGCGGCCAGGTGCCGCCACCCCTCCTGACCAGGGAGTGTTCGCGAGATCACCCGTTCTGCTCGCGATGGTTCGGCCCTTGTTTCGCAGAATGCTGACGCGTAGCCTCCCCGTCCGAGAGGGGGACGCCACGTGAGTGCACAGCGTGTCGACGAGGTCTGGCAGCTCAAGGCAGCGTGCCGCGGGCCGCAGGCCGAGGTGTTCTTCCCGCCCTCGCACTTCGAGCGCAAGGAAGAGAAGCTCGAGCGCGAGGACCGGGCCAAGGGCATCTGCAAGACCTGCTCCGTCCGCCAGCCCTGCCTCGCCTACGCGATCCGCATCCGGGAGCCGCACGGCATCTGGGGCGGGCTGAACGAGGTCGAGCGGAAGCAGTACATCGCCCAGCGGGCCAACTGAACCTCCTCGAGTCGGCGTCCCGCCGACGAACAGGGGTCCTGAAGGCTGCGGCTGCGCCGCATGTGGCCCTACGGGCGGGTTCACGGGCCGTCGCGTGCTGCGAGACGCTACCGGGCGTCGAGGAGGAGGGACTGGAGCGAGCGGCCGATCATGCCGCGCTCGTCCCACAGCACGCTCTGGGCCAGCCCCACGCCGTGCTGTTCGAGGTGCGTCGCCGCCTCGAGGGCGACCCACTCCCCCGCCGGGAGGCCGTGCAGGTAGACGGTCAGGTCGGGGTTGATGAACAGCAGCTCCTCGAAGGCGGCCATCCGGCTGATGCCGTTGCCGAAGTCGGCGGCGGCCATCACCCGCTGGAGCGGGGTGGGCGCCTCCCCCGCGACGACGGGCACCGCGAGGCGGATCCAGTCCGTGGCCGGGCCCACCTCGAGGAACGAGCCCCGAGCGAAGCGGTGCTCGACCCCCGTGTTGTGGAACGCGGTGTAGTCGTTCGCCACGGCGACGACGCCCTTCGGGGCGGGGGCCAGCGTGTCGGGCGCGGGCGGGAGCTCGGGCGTGGGGGTGACCGGCGCGGGGACGTCGGCCACGCGGATGCCGAGCACCGTGGCGGAGGCGACCAGCGTGCCGTCGTCGGTCGCCACCTCCGCACCGACGAGGCGCACCTTCCTGCCGGGCCGGAGCGCCCGGGCCGTCACCCGCAACGGCGCCACCGGCACCGGGCGCAGCAGCTCGATCGTGGCGCGGGCGGGGTGCAGGCCCTCGAGCAACGGCTCGGCCGCCCTCGCCAGCAGGATCGCGGTCGGCCCGCCGTGCAGGGCGTCGGGCGTCCAGGGCCCGCGGGCCGGGTCGAGGGGGAGCACCAACCCGTCCTCGATCTGCTCGAACAGCGCATCCTCCGCCATGGAACCGGAGGCTACGGGCCCTCCCCGCGAACCCGTCGACCTTCGTTGGCAGGAACGGCAACAGAGGTCGACGAGTTGCTGATCGCCGGGTGGGTCAGCGGATCGCGGCGGTCGCGGCGGCGATGGCGAGCGGGACGCGCTCGCTGAGCACGGCGTCGACCAGCCCGTACTCGACGGCGGCCTCGCCCCGCAGGATGTAGTCCCGGTCGATGTCGGCGATGATCCGGTCGCGGGGCTGGCCGGTGGCCTTGGCCAGCACGTCGACCATCCGCTCCCGCACCTCCACCATCTCCCGCACCTGGATCTCGATGTCGGTCGACTGGCCCTGGGCCCCGCCGTGGGGCTGGTGGATGAGCACCCGTGCGTTGGGCAGCGTGTGCCGCAGCCCGGGCTCGCCGGCGGCCAGCAGCACGGCGGCGGCGGAGGCGGCCTGCCCCACGCACATCGTCGACACCGGCGGGCGCAGGAACTGCATCGTGTCGTGGATGGCGAAGAACGCGTTCATCTCGCCACCGGGGCTGTTGATGTACAGGTGCACCGGCTTCTCCGGGTCCTCCCCCTCGAGGAAGAGGAGCTGGGCGATGACGAGGTTGGCCGACTGGTCGTCGATCGCCGTGCCGAGGAACACGATCCGCTCGCGCAGCAGCCGAGACCAGATGTCGTAGGCCCGCTCGCCGCGGGGCGTGGACTCGAGCACGGTCGGGATCAGCACGGGGCCTCCATCTGCAACTGTCCGGTTGCGAATGAGGCTAGGGGTGCATCGGCCCGATCGCAACCGTAGAGTTGCGTGACATGGACGCCGTGGAACGCCAGGTCACCCTTCCCGCCGACCTCGAGGGCGCCTGGGACCTCCTCACCCGCCCCGACGAGCTGGCCGGCTGGCTCGGCGCGGAGGTCGACCTCGAGCCCCGGCCCGGAGCGGCCGGGGCGGTCACCGACCACGACGGCACCCGGCGCCGCCTCGTGGTCGACGAGGTCGTGGAGGGCCACCGCCTCACCTGGCAGTGGGCGATCGAGGGCGACGACGGGCTCGTCGGCCCGGCCAGCCAGGTCGAGATCACGCTGACCCCAGCCGAGGACGGCACCCGCGTCACGGTGGTCGAGCGGGCCCTCGAGCCGGCGGCTCGCGCCGAGCTGCAGGCGTCGGCCGGCGCGGCGTGGTCGCACCGGCTCCTCCACCTCGAGTCGCTGCTGCTGATCGCCGCGGCCGTCCG
>DATFFY010000427.1:0-2000 GCA_035249805.1 Acidimicrobiales bacterium
CCTGCGAGGACGCGCTCGTCGCCGAGCTCACCACGCTCGGCTTCGACCCGGCGGAGGTGCGGGACGAGGAGGGCACCACCATCGGATTCACCCACTGCCCGTTCCAGGAGCTGGCCGAGGCCGACCCGGAGCTGGTCTGCAGCCTCCACCGGGGCCTCGTGGAGGGGTTCGTGGAGGCCCGCCGGGGCCAGGTCCTCGATTTCCACGACCTGGCCGACCGCACGCCGTGCCAAGTCGAGATCGTCGGCAGCCCCCGGTAGCATCGAGACCGTCGCCACGACGTCCCAGGAGGACCCCGAGCGTGATCACCCTCACCGAGTCAGCCGCCACCAAGGTCAAGGACCTCATCGCGGCCGAGGGCACCCCCGACCTGGCCCTGCGGGTCGCCGTGCGCCCCGGCGGGTGCTCCGGCTTCAGCTACGAGATGTTCTTCGACACCGACGTCGCCTCCGACGACCGCCTCACCGACGAGGGCGGCGTCCGGGTGGTCGTCGACGAGGCCAGCGCCGAGCTCCTGCAGGGCGCCACCCTCGACTACAAGGACGGCCTCCAGGGCGCCGGGTTCGCCATCGAGAACCCGAACGCCCAGCGCAGCTGCGGCTGCGGCAAGTCCTTCAGCTGACGTTCAGCCGAGCGCGGCGAGCGCTTCGTCCAGCTCGGACGCGTCGAAGATGGCGTCGAACCGCTCGGTGACCTTGCCGTCGGCGCCGACGAGCACGAGGGCGGGCTCGAGGTGCACGCCGAGCTCGCTCATGGCCGGCGCGAAGTCCTCCGTGGTGACGGGCTGGTCGGCGAACGCCGCGACGGGATCCCGGTACACCTCCGCGTGCAGGGGGACGACCCCGGGGTGGTCGCCCATCACGTCGAGCAGCACGTCGAGGACCGGCCCGCAGATCGACACCTGGCAGTAGCCGGGGGTCGACAGCAGCAGGGCCAGCGGCCGCTTCTGGGCGAGCACGTCGGCCACCGTCGTGTCGTGCAGCGGGCAGGCCGGGTCGCGCGTGCAGATCGGGTCGACCCCGCGGGCGTCGCCCACGGTGGGTGTCTGCAGGGCCGGCATCGTCGCCCCGGGCCGGATGACCTTGACCTCGGCCGGGGTGTTGACCGCGACGGACATCTCGCTGCCGGCGGGCCCGCCGAGCTCGGCCCGCACGGTGTAGATCCCCGGCTCGGGCAGCGTCCCGATCAGCGGGAAGTACGGCCGTTCGAGGCCGTCCGAGCGCCGCTGGATCGTGATGGGCTCGCTCGTGCCCCTCCCGTCGGGGGTGATGATCTGCACCTCGACGGACTCGGGTGTGTCGTCGACCGGCAGGAGCCCCTCGGCGTCCGCCAGCCCGAAGGGAGCCCGCAGCTTCTCGCCGGCCGCGAAGAGCGCTCCGCCCCCGAAGAACTGCACGAGCACCAGCTTGCTGCTCGCGCCGGTGGTCGTGGTGGGGTCGGACCCCTCGTCGTCGTCCCCGCCGCACGCGCCCAGCAGGGCGGCGCCGGCCAGGGCACCGCCGGTCGTGGCGAGGAAGTGGCGTCGGCTGAGGATCTCCGGCATCCGGGCGAACCTATCCTCCCGCGGATGCCCCCCGTCGGTCGCCCCACGCTCCAGCTGGAGGTCGACGGCCGGCAGGTCGAGGTCCCCGACCGGGGCGTGTCGCTGCTGGAGGTCCTCCGTGAGGACCTCGGCCTGCGGTCGCCGAAGGACGGCTGCAGTCCCCAGGGGCAGTGCGGCTGCTGCACGGTCCTCGTCGACGGGCAGCCCCGGGTCGCCTGCGTCACCCCGGCCCGGCGGGTCGCCGGCCGCCGCATCACGACCGTCGACGGGCTGCCGGAGGACGTGCGGGAGCGCTGGGGCGAGGCCTTCGCCGCCAGCGGTGGGAGCCAGTGCGGGTTCTGCACGCCGGGGATCGTCTGCCGCCTCGAGGGGCTCCGGACGAAGTCGGGCGGCACGGCCGACCGCGCTGCGGTGGAGCAGGCGCTGCTCGCCCACCTGTGCCGCTGCACCGGCTGGC
>DATFFY010000428.1:0-8441 GCA_035249805.1 Acidimicrobiales bacterium
CGGGCCGCGTCCCGCAGCTCCTCGGCCGCACGGCCCGGGCCGACGGCGGCGCGATGAGGCCGCGCCTGGATCATGGCGTGGAAGGCATCCGCGGCCGCGAGCACCCGAGCGCTCGTCGGGAGGTCACCGCCGCGGCACCCACGGTGGTACCCGCTGCCGTCCAGCCGCTCGTGGTGCATCCCCGCGAGGGCAGCCACCGGTTCGAGGGCCGGCGACGCCGCCAGGATCCGCTCCGAGTAGTAGGCGTGCAGCCGCACCTGCTCCCACTCGCCGGCGGTCAGCGCCCCTTCCCTCTCCCACACCTGGTTGGCCACGCCGACGCGGCCCAGGTCGTGCAGGAGTGCGGCCACCTGCACCTGCTCCACCACCTCGGATTCCAGCGCGAGCTGCTCCGCCGCCGCCGTCGCGAGCCGCGCGACGCCCTGCGAGTGGCCGAGGGTGAACAGGGACTTGAGGTCGGCCAGGTCGCCGAAGGCAGCGGCCACCGTGGGGAGATCGGTCCGGTCCGTCTCGACGTGGGGGTGGGGCTCGAGCGCGAGCATCCGTTCGCGTGGGTCCCCGGCGGTCTCGGCGAACAGCTCCGGCGCACCCTCGGCGAACGCGGCGACGATGGCCGGGTCCAGCACACCCCCGGCCCGGCGCTCGAGCGCGGTCACCGCCTGGTCGGTGCCGCCGATGCCCTCGAACAGCGCAGCGTCTGCAGCCACGCGCGCGACGCGGGCCGAGATCGCGATGGCGTCACCTGCGAGCCCCTGGGGCGAACCGCCGCCGTTCCACCACTCGCGCACCTGGTAGAGCGTCCCCTGCACGCTGTCCGGGAGCCCGATGCGCCGTGCCGTCTCGCGTCCCAGCTCACAGGTGGTGGTGTCGTAGCGGCGGCCGAAGCCCCGACCTCGCGTGACGATGAACGCCCCCATGCGCACCTGTGATCGCCTCGGCAGCCCACGGACGGTCTCGGGGATCAGCGTGCGGAAGATGTCCCTCGGGTCGGCGAAGTCGGTCCTCGCTCCGGCGCGGTTCGCGCGGAGGTCGTCGCCGAACGCCGCCGACATCTCGTGCGAGAAGCCGACGCACCCGACGTGGGCCAGCAGCGAGCCGTAGAACGTGTCCGCCTGCACCGCATCGGGAAGGTCGAGCCGACGGGCGAGCGCGACGCCGAGGATGCAGGACCGCATGCCGCTCTCGACCGGGAGCCCATAGCCCATGTCGGCCATGGTCGACAGGCCTGCCAGGAGATCCGCGAGACGGAGCCGCGCCGCCACCTGCCGATTCTGGCAGGTGGACCACCGCAGGCCAGCCGAACGATCTGCGGCGGCCGGCCGTATCCTCCCCCGGGCCGCGCGTGCGGCCGAGGAGGGCCGGGTGGACGTCGTCGCAGCCGTGGTGGCCATCGTGCTCGCCGTCGCCGTCGTCGGCGTCGCGGTGCGGTCGCTGCTCGGCGCGGGATCGGACGCGGCGGCGCTCCGGACAGCGGTCCGACGGCCGCGGGCGTGGCTCGTCGTCCTGCCGGGCACGGTCCTGGTCCTGGCCCTCGGTGTGCCGTACGCCTACGTCGAGTGGGGCCAGGACGAGGCGCCGCCGCCGCTCGCGTTCGAGCCGATCGACGACGGCGACGACACGTCCACCAGGACTCCCCCGGTGGCGGTCGGGAGCGGCGGGCCGGGCACCACGGCGCCCTTCGCCCCGCCGGCGGGAGGGACGACCCAGACCGCACCGGCGAGCACGGCCGCCCCCGCTCCGGCGACGAGCGAGGTCGACGGCACGTGGCGCGTGGGACGCGGAAGCGTCGCCGGGTACCGCGCCGAGGAGGTGCTCCTCGTGCAGGACAACGTGGCCGTCGGCCGCACCGACGACGTCAGCGGCGAGATGACCATCGCGGACACCACCGTGACCGCGGCCGAGTACGTCGTGGACATGCGCACGGTCACCTCGGACCAGCCGATGCGCGACGAGCGCTACCGGGAGATCATGGACACGGCCCACCATCCGACGTCGCGGTTCGTCCTCACGACGCCGATCGAGCTCGGACAGGTCCCACCCGAGGGCGAGGTCGTGACCCGGAAGGCGACCGGCCGGTTCACGATCCGGGGCGTCACCCGCACCGCGACCTTCGACCTGAAGGCCCGACGCGTGGAGGGGCGCATCGAGGTCCTCGGCTCGATCCCGGTCACGTGGTCGGACCACGGCATCCCGGACCCGGGCAACGGGTTCGTGCGCGTGCGAGACCGCGGCACCATCGAGCTGCTGCTGTACCTCGACCGCGCCTGAGCGGCCGACGGCGCCTGGCGCCTCGTCAGCCTGGCTGGGCGTGCCACGCCTCGTTCGCGGCGGCGAACTGGGCGACGGCCTCGGCCATGTCGTAGGGGCGCTCCTCGCGCGGACCGGGGCCCCACTGGCTGCGGGGCTGGTTGACGAAGTCGCCGCCGTACACGTGGATCGCTCCGGTGAGCTGGCGCAGAGGGTTGGCCACGCTGTGGATCGTGTCGTCGCCGAGGATGATGGTGTCGCCGGTGCGGAGGGCCTTGCCCCCCGACTCCACGAGCGTCTTCTCGCCCGGCCCGCTGCGCCGGAAGAAGGAGTTGTCCTCCTGGCCGGTGTAGATCCCGATGGCGGCCCACATCTCGTGGTTGTGCGGGTACAGGACCATGTCCGGCGCCCAGACCACGTGGAGGACGGTGAGGTCGGGGGCGTGGTGCAGCAGCTGCAGCCCACCCTCGGTCGGGGCCAGGGCGTCGGCCACCGCACCCGGGTCGGCCAGGGCCCGCTCGAGCACCTCCCGGATGGCCCGGCGGGGCTCGGTCTCCCCGATCGCCTCCTGGCACTGCCCGATCAGCTCGTCGACGTCGAACATGCCCCCCATCATCTCACCCGCAGTCGACGCCCGGCGGGGGCTCCCCGGTGGCGTAGCCCTGCACGGTCGTCGTGGTGGTCGAGCTCGAGGTGGTGCTGTCCCCCACGCTCCCGCCCGGGACGGACGACGTGGTGATGGCCAGGTCGTCGGGCGAGCCCTCGGGGGCAGGCTGGTCGTGGACGGTGGTGAAGTCCGCGCCGGTCACGAGCACGGCCGCGCCGTCGTCCACGTCCTCGTCGAAGACGAGCGCGGCGCCGCCCGAGACGTGGCGGGCGACGGTGCGAGCCACGTCCTCGCCCCCCTCGCCGAAGAGCACGGTCGTCCGGCCGACCGGGTCGGGGTAGTCCCCCACCTCGACCACGTCGAACCCGACCGTCTGGAGCGCGCCGGCGGCGTCGGCCGCCTGGCCCTGCTGCTGGCTCCCGTTGAGCACCGTGAGCTCGATGGCCTTCGGCGACACGGACCCGGGCGGAAGGCCGCGGAAGACGTTGAGGATCGGCTCGGCCTGGCGCATCAACGGCAGCTGCACCGCCGCCCCGCTCGAGGTGGTGTGGCTCTCGGTCGGGATCGTGTAGGCGATGAGCTCCTTCGAGTCGAAGCTGCGGAACTTCTGGCCGAGCGCGATGAGGGCGCTGGCATCGAGGTGCTCGTCGAGGCGCACGTTCTCCACGCCGGCCGACACGAGCCGGTTGAGGGTGAGCGGGTTGCCCAACCCCTGGGCCACGGCCTTGTCGACGGCCCGCCGGATGAAGATCTGCTGCCGGGTGATGCGACCGAAGTCGGCGGTCGGATCGCCGCGCCAGCGGCCGTCGGCCCCCTTGTACTGCAGGTACCGGGACCGGGCGAACTTGCGGGCCTCCTCACCGTCGAGGACCTGGCAGCCCGTGTCCGGGACCGAGAGGCCCACGTGCGTGTCCCGCACCGGGCGGTCGAACCACAGCGGGATGCCTCCCACCGCGTCGACGAGGCGCTCGAACCCGACGAAGTCGATCTCCACGTAGTGGTTGATCGCGATCCCGAAGCTCTCCTGGATCGTGTCGATCAGCACCTGCTCGCCGCGCGCGTGGGCGCTGTTGATCCGCGCCCTGCGGCCGTTGTCGGCGATGGGGAGCCAGAGGTCGCGCGGCAACGACAGCACGTTCGCCGTCGTCTCGTCGGGATCGACGCGGACGATCATGATCGTGTCGGTGCAGTTGCACCCTGTCTCGCCGCCGCCGAGCAGGCCGCCGGCGTCGGGGTCCTCGGGGTCGAGGCCGGCGCGGCTGTCGGTGCCGACGATCAGGTAGTTCGCCGGCTCGCCCTTCTCGATGGCCTCGAGGGCGATGTTGTCGACCCGGTCGATCTCCGCGAACCGCAGGCCGAGGTACGCCGCCGCGCCGGCCGCGGAGGCGCAGCCCAGCACGACGAGCACGCCGGCCGCGAGGACGAGGCGCTGCGCCCAGGTGCGGCCGTGGGGGGGACTGGACCGGCGGGACATGGCTCGCAGAGGCTACCGGCCGCCCCTTCCGGGCCCCAGTCACGACCCGCCGTCACGGGCGGTAGCGTCGGCCCGATCGAGGCCGACGTCGACGCCGCCAGCCCCCGGTCGATCGTCGTCGTCTTCGTGGCGCTCTGCACCGGCACGCTGCTCGCCGCGCTCGACCAGACCATCGTGTCGACGGCGCTGCCGACCATCGTCGGCGAGCTCGGCGGGCTCGACCACCTGTCCTGGGTCGTCACCGTCTACCTCCTGACCTCCACCGCGGTGACGCCGCTCTACGGCAAGGTCAGCGACATCTACGGCCGCAAGCGCGTGTACCAGGCGGCCATCGTCATCTTCCTCGTCGGGTCGCTCCTGTGCGCGACCGCGCAGGACCTCCCGCAGCTGATCCTCTTCCGCGGCCTCCAGGGCATCGGGGGCGGCGGGCTGATGGCGATGGCGTTCGCGATCATCGGCGACGTCGTGTCGCCGCGCGAACGGGGTCGCTACACGGGCATCCTCGGGTCGGTCTTCGCCCTGGCCTCGATCGCCGGGCCGCTCCTGGGCGGGTTCTTCGTCGACCACGCCTCCTGGCGGTGGGCGTTCACCGTCAACCTGCCCTTCGGCGCCCTGGCCCTGCTCGTCACGCAGCGCCACCTCCACCTGCCCCGACGCCGGGCCGAGGCCCGCGTCGACGTCGTCGGGGCGCTCCTGCTCGTGGCCGGCGTGAGCTGCGTGCTCCTCGCGCTGGTGTGGGGCGGCAACGAGCACCCGTGGGGCTCGGCCACGATCGTCGGCCTGTTCGGTGCGGGCAGCGGGCTGGTCGCGGCGTTCGTCGCCTGGGAGGGCCGGGTGGAGGAGCCGATCCTGCCCCTCCGCCTCTTCCGTGACCGCGTCGTCGCGATCGCCTCGGTGCAGCTCTTCCTGCTCGGCGCCGCGATCTTCGGGGCGATCGTCTTCCTGCCCGTGTACCTGCAGGTGTCGACCGGCGCGAGCGCCACCACCTCGGGCCTCCTGACGCTGCCGCTCATGGTGGGGGTGACGGCCACGTCGATCGCCTCCGGCCGGTGGATCGCCCGCACGGGTCGCTACCGGTGGTGGCCCGTCGCCGGCACCGGCGTCGGCGCGATCGGGATGCTCCTCCTGAGCCGGGTCGAGGCGGACAGCAGCCGGGTGGTCACCTCGGTCGGCATGGTCGTGCTCGGCGCGGGGATGGGCATGGTCATGCAGACGCTCATCCTGGCCGCGCAGAACGCGGTGTCCGTGCGCGACATCGGGGTGGTGTCGTCGTCGGTCACGTTCTTCCGCTCGATGGGTGGGTCCTTCGGCGTCGCCGTGCTCGGCGCGGTGTTCACCGCCCGCCTCGGCGTCGAGCTGCCGGCCCACCTGCCCGCGGGGGCGCTGGTCGGCGCCGACGTCGACGTGCTGCTGAACAGCCCGGAGGCCATCCGGGCCCTCGCCCCCGCCGTGCGCGAGGGCGTGGTCACCGCGGTGGCCGACAGCATCCGCGTGGTCTTCCTCTGCGCGGTGCCGGCGCTGCTCGTCGGCTTCGCGCTCGCGTGGGTGCTGCCCGAGCGGCCGCTGCGCGAGACGGTGCTGGACCCGAGTGTCGACGTCGCGGTCTAGCTGGGGGCCTTCGGCTCCTTCGGGAGGCCGAGGACGCGCTCGCCCACGATGTTGCGCTGGATCTGCGACGTGCCGCCCCAGATCGTCTCGGAGCGGCTGAAGAAGAACGCCGAGACCATCGGGCTCACCGTGTAGCGGCGATCCTCGCCGTGGGTCGACCGCTGCACGCCCGGCCACGAGCCCGACTCCGGACCGCAGTCGGCCAGCATCGCCTCGGGCCCGTGGATGTCGAGGGCCAGCTCCATGGCCCGTTGGTGCATCTCGGACCAGTGCATCTTGTTGGTCGCGCCGAGCGCAGCGATCGACGGGTCCTTGCGACCGCTCACCGCCGCGGAGAGCGTGCGCAGCCCGTTGATGCGCGTGATCTGGACCTTCGTCCAGTACTGGGCGAGGCGCTGGCGCACGTGTGGATCGGCGATGGCCCCGTTGCGGCGCGCCGCCTTCACCATCGCCTTCCACTCGTCCTCGAAGCGCCGGTAGCCCGTCGTGGCGGACTGGCCCCGCTCGAACCCGAGCGTCGTGTTCGTGACGGCCCAGCCGTTGTTGAGGCCCCCGACGACGTTCTCGGCCGGGCAGCGGGCGTCGGCGAAGAACACCTCGTTGAACTCCGAGCTGCCGTCCGGCTGGGTGATCGGGCGGACCTCGACACCGGGCTGGCGCATCGGCACGAGCAGGTACGAGATGCCCTGGTGCTTCGGCGCGTCGGGATCGGTGCGGGCGAGGAGGAAGCAGTAGTCGGCGAACTGGGCCTGCGTCGTCCAGACCTTCTGGCCGTTGATCACCCACTCGTTGCCGTCGAGGACCGCGCTCGTCTTCAGCGACGCGAGGTCCGAGCCGGAGTCGGGCTCGCTGAAGCCCTGGCACCAGCGGATCGTGCCATCCATGATCCGCGGGAGGAACTCCTGCTTCTGCTCCTCGCTCCCCCACTGCAGCAGCGTGGGGCCCACGAGCGTGTCGCCGAAGAAGTCGGCCCGCAGCGGCGCCTTCGCCCGCGCGAACTCCTCCTGCAGCACCACACCCTGCATGAGGGTGAGGCCCTTGCCGCCGTACTCCTTGGGCCAGGTGGCGCAGATCCACCCGCCCTCGTGCAGCTGCTGGGGCCAGCTCTTGTTGAACTCGGCCCGCTCCTCGGGCGTCAGGTGGAAGCCCTCGTCGAACCAGCCGGCCGGGAGGTGCTCCTCGAGCCAGGCCCGGATCTCGACTCGGAACTCCTCGGCCTCGGGCGGGTACGTCAGGTCCATGTCGGTATCGTGCCACCCATGTCCGACGCGCTCGTGCCCGAGGCCGGCCCCTATGCCCTGTCGGCGGGCAACAAGGAGCGCTGGCAGCTCCAGTGGAAGGAGCTCTACGACGAGGTCATCACCTCCGGGCTGTGCACGGGCTGCGCGGGATGTGTGATCGCCTGCCCGCACGACGTCATCGGCTACGAGCACGCCCCCGGCGCGTACAAGCCCTTCCACCTCGAGGAGGAGCTCGGCGCCGACGACTGCATCCACGGCCAGAGGGGCTGCACCAGCTGCACCCGGGCCTGCCCCCGGTTCCGGGCCTGGGAGCCCTCGGCCGACGAGCACCTCTTCGCCCGCGTCCGCCAGCCCGACGAGGCCTCGGGCATCTACCAGGACATCCTCCTCACCCGGGCGTCGGACGACACCGTGCACCGGATGGGTCAGGACGGCGGGTTCGTGTCCGCCCTCCTCATCTGGGCCCTGGAGCAGGGGTACATCGACGCCGCCCTCACCTCGTACCTCGAGGGTGACGGCAGCTCGTGGAAGGCCATCCCCGGCGTGGCGGCCACGAAGGACGAGATCCTCGCCGGGGCCGGCTCGCGGTACACGTACTCCGCCAACACCCTCGCGCTCACCGAGGCGCTCGAGCGCGGCTTCTCGAAGCTGGCCCTCGTCGGCATGAGCTGCCAATCATCAGTGCCACCCATCATGTGGAGCCGGAAGATCGGCAAGGTCGGCAAGCCGTTCGTCCTCAACATCGGGCTCCTCTGCTCCAAGAGCTTCGACGACTCGATCTTCGACGAGCTGTTCCTCACGAAGTACGGCTTGCACCGCGAGGACATGACGAAGATGAACATCAAGGGCGTGTTCCAGATCTGGATGCGCGACGGCAGCTACCACGAGATCAACCTCAAGGAGTGCCACGCGTGGACCCGCGAGGGCTGCAACCACTGCCCCGACTTCGCGGCCGAGCACGCGGACATCTCCACCGGCGGCATCGGTGAGAGCAACGACTGGACGCTCACGATCGTCCGGACCGACCTCGGCCGCGAGGTCATCAGCCGGATGATCGCCGACGGCACGATCATCGCCCGCCCCGGCGACGAGGACCCCGGCGCGATCGCCCTGATGCACAAGCTCTCGGCCAAGAGCCGCGAGCGCTGGCCCGCCACCGCCGTCGACTTCCCCAAGAACCCTGGTAGAGACGGGTGACGCGCTCCATGGCCGCGCTCCGACAGCCAGATCACCCGCTGTGCTGCTGCGGCTCGCCTACCGGCTC
>DATFFY010000429.1:0-4168 GCA_035249805.1 Acidimicrobiales bacterium
CGCCCCGCACCACGGCCCCGCCGCGCACGCCGAGCTCCGCCGCCCGCTCGGGGTCGAGGTCGGCGCCGTGGACGCCGAGCCATCCGTGCGTGGCGTGACCCGTCTCGATGAGCTGGCGGGCGACCCGGTGGGCGAGCTCGATGGGCGTCGCGAACCCGAAGCGCCCCGCCGGCTCCGCGGCGACCGCCGTGACGATCCCGACGACCGAGCCGGCCGTGTCCACCAGGGCCCCGCCCGACGAGCCGGCCGCGATGGGGGCGTCGGTCTGGAGCATCCCGTGGAGGGCCTCGCCCTCACCCGGGTCGATGGAGCGGCCGACGGCGCTGATCACCCCGGTGGTGACCGACGGGCCGCCCTCGAGGCCGAGCGGCGACCCGATCGCCACCGCCGGGGCTCCCACCTCCAGGCCCTCCGTGGAACCGAGCACGGCGACGGGCAGGTCCGAGGCCTCGATGTCCACGACGGCCACATCGGTGAGCCGGTCGAGGCCCACGAGGTGCCCGTCGAAGCTGCGTCCATCGGCCAGCTGGACCCGGATGGCCTGGGCCCCGTCGACCACGTGGGCGCTGGTGAGGAGCATCCCGTCGTCCCGGAACAGCACCCCGGAGCCGGTGATCAGGTCGTCGTCGCGCCCCACGTCGAGGCGGGCGATCGCGGGGCTGAGGCGGCGGGCGACGGCCTCGACGCCCTGGTCGGTCTCGAGCATCGGGGAGGACACGACCGGCGTGACGGCCACCTTCTCCACCACGTGCCGCTCGACGACGTCGGGGGAGAGCCGACCGGTGGCGGCGATGATCCCGGACGCCAGCACCGCACCCGCGAGGCCGGCCACGAGCACCACCGCCCACGGCATGCCGCGGCCCGGCCCGGACGGTGGCGTGACCGCGGTGGGACCACCCATCCCGTGGAGGCGAACCTCCGACGGGTGGCGCCACAGCCGATCGTCCGGGGGCAGCGGGGGGTGCAGACCGCCGGCGTCGTCGTCCGCGTCGTCGTCCGGAGACATCGGCACGACGGTAGTGGCGGCCCCTGCCGGGATCACCGCGGGCGGCATACAGTGCGGGGAATGGACCGCGGCATCCTCGCTGCGCCCACCTCGGGCGACGACTGGGTCGCGCTGTCACCGCTCCCGCTGCCGGTCGCGGAGGCCGCGGCGTGGGTCGTGCGCACCGACTGCGGGGCCACCGTCACCTTCACGGGGACGGCCCGGGACCACGCCGAAGGCCGCCCGGACGTCCACCGGCTCGAGTACGAGGCGTACGAGGAGCAGGCGGTGCCCCGGCTCGAGCAGCTGGCCGCCGAGGCGCGGGTCCGCTGGCCCGCCATCGGGCGGGTCGCGCTGTTGCACCGCACGGGCGTGGTGGAGCTGGGCGAGGCCGCCGTCGTGGTGGCCGTGTCGGCCCCGCACCGGGCGGACGCGTTCGAGGCGGCCCGCTGGGCCATCGACGAGCTGAAGCGCACCATCCCGATCTGGAAGCGCGAGGCCTGGGCCGGCGGCGAGAGCTGGGGCCTCGAGGCGCAGGTGATCTCGGGCTGATGGGAGCGCTCGTCTTCCTCGTCCTCGCCGTCGTCGTGGCCACGGTCGGCTGCGGGTGGCTGTGGTACCAGCACCGCACGCCCACCACCTTCGACTCGGGCATCGAAGCCTTCCGTCGCGAGATGGACGCGCTCGCCCCCAAGGAGGACGAGCCCGACCCACGCGACGGGACCGGCTGACGTGGCGCGCGACCTCGCGATCGACCTCGGCACCGCCAACACGCTGGTCTACGAGCGGGGTCGCGGGATCGTCCTCAACGAGCCGACGGTCATCGCCCTGAACGAGCGCACCCAGGAGGTGCTCGCGATGGGCCACGAGGCGTGGCAGATGATCGGCCGCACCCCGGGGTACATCGTCGCCGTGCGCCCGCTGCGGCAGGGCGCCATCACCGACTTCGAGATCACCCAGCGCATGATCCGGCTGCTGCTGCACCGCGTCGGCGTCAACCGCTTCAACCGGCCGCGCGTCGTCATCTGCGTCCCGTCGGCCATCACCGAGGTCGAGCGCAGGGCCGTGATCGAAGCCGCGCGCCGCGCCGGTGCCGCCGAGGCGCAGCTCATCGAGCAGCCGATGGCCGCGGCCATCGGCGCGGGGCTGCCGATCCACGAGCCGGTCGCGAACATGGTCGTCGACGTCGGCGGCGGGACCTCCGAGACCGCGCTCATCTCCCTCGGCGGGGTGGTCGCGCTGAAGGCCGTGCGGGTCGGGAGCTTCGACATCGACGCCGCGATCACCAACTTCATCCGCCGCGAGTACGGCATCGCGGTGGGCGAGCGGACGGCGGAGGAGATCAAGATCGCCATCGGCTCGGCCTCGCCCGTCGGCGACCAGATCAAGGCCGAGGTCCGGGGCCGGGATCTGATGACCGGCCTCCCGAAGACGATCATCCTGTCGCCGGAGGAGGTCCGTCGCGCCATCGACGACCCGGTGTCGGCCATCGTGGACTCGGTCGTCGCCTGCCTCGGCATGAGCCCGCCCGAGCTCGCCCAGGACCTCATCCTCAACGGCCTCAAGCTGGTCGGCGGGGGCGGGATGCTCGTCGGCCTCGACCAGCGCCTGGCCGACGAGACCGACGTCCCCGTGCAGCTCGTCGACATGCCCCTCGAGTGCGTGGTCCTCGGCGCCGGCCGCTGCATCGAGGCCTACGACAGCTTGAAGGTCATGTTCATGAGCAGCGGTCACTAGCGCGGGGACGACGACCTCTCCGCGCCACAGCGACCGCAGCGCGCTCGCCACCCCGCGGGGCTGACCCGGACGGCCATGCGCTTGCCGCACGCGGCGCAGTAGCGCGGAGGGTCGAGCTCCGGAGCGCAGCCGGCGCACTCGTTGGCCGGCCGCCCGCACCCGCTGCAGTGGGTCGCGGCCACGGTCCGGATCAGATGGCCTTGGAGAGCGCGCCGATCGGCATGCGCAGATCGGCCAGCATCTGCAGGTCCTCCTCGGGCGAGCGCCCGAGCGTCGTGAGGTAGTTGCCGATGATCAGCGCGTTGATGCCGGCGGTGAGCCCGACGGCCTGCAGCTCGCGCAGCGTGACCTCACGCCCGCCCGCGTACCGGAGGATCACCGACGGCAGCGCCAGGCGGAACAGCGCGATCCAGCGGATCGCCTCCAAGGGCTCGACCAGCTTCCGGATCTGCAGCGGCGTGCCCGGCCGCGGGTTGAGGAAGTTCAGCGGGACCTCGGCCGGCTCGACGGCGCGCAGGTCCTCGATGAGCTCGAGCCGCTGGGCGACGGTCTCACCCATGCCGAGCAGCACGCCGCAGCACAGCTCCATCCCGTGCTCGCGCACGAGCTGGCACGTGTCGAAGCGCTCCGCCCACGAGTGCGTGGTGACCACGTTCGGGAAGAACGACCGCGATGTCTCGAGGTTGTGGTTGTAGCGGTGCGTGCCGGCCGCCTTGAGCCGAGCCGCCTGCTCCTCCGTGAGGATCCCGGCGGACACCGCGACCTGCAGCCCCGTCTCCTGCTGGACCAGGGGGACGAGCTCCTCGAGCCGCTGCATGACCTTCTCGTCCGGGCCCCGCACCGCGAGCACGATGCAGAACTCCGACGCGCCGATCTCCGCGGTCTCCCGCGCCGCCGCGAGGACCTCGTCGGTGTCCAGGAACGGCGTGGCCTGCACGACCGTCTCGAACTGCGCGGACTGCGAGCAGAAGTGGCAGTCCTCGGGGCAGCCGCCCGTCTTCGCGGAGAGGATGCCCTCGACCTCTACCGTCGGCCCGTTCCACGCCAGCCGCACCTCGTGGGCCAACGCCGCCAGCTGGGGCACCGCCTCGTCTGGCACCGCGGCCAGCTCCGCCAGCTCCGAAGCGGTCAGCTGCCGCCGCTCGTCGAGCAACGCGGTTGCGGCGGCACCGATCAGTGTCCGTGAATCCACGCCGGGACGATACGGGCCCCGGTTGCGCCCAAGCCAAGGCGAGTGAATAGGTCCAGCTCTGGCGAGCCCGAGTCGATAGGTCCGAGATCCCGGACCCGATCACTCGCGCTCCGTCCTGTCGGACCTATTCACTCGCTAGGACAGGTCCTCGGCGGCTTGGCGGACCTGCCAGTCGCGGTCGTCGCGGGCGCGGGCCAGGGCGGCGTCGACGGCGTCGCCGTCGAACGGCGCCAGCGCGAGCACGGCGCGGCGGC
>DATFFY010000430.1:0-2315 GCA_035249805.1 Acidimicrobiales bacterium
CTCCTCGCCCTCGCCGGCGGCTTCGGCCTCGGCGGCCTCGAGGTCCGCCTCGGACACGCCGTGCTGGCCGGCGACGACGGTCGCCTCGGGGTCCACCGAGGTGGTCACGCCGGCGGGCAGCTGGATGTCGCTCACGTGGAGCGAGCTGCCGATCTCGAGGCCCGAGATGTCGAGGGTGAGACCGGACGGGATCTCGTTCGGCTTGGCCGTGATGAGCAGCGCGGTGAGCATCTGGTCCACGACACCACCCTCACGGGCGACGGCCTCGGCCTCGCCCTCGAGGGTGATGGGCACCTCGACGTCGACGGGCTTGTCGAGGTCGACGCGCAGGAAGTCCACGTGGAGGACGTTGCGCCGCACCGGGTGCCGCTGCATGTCCTTGACCAGCGTCGGGGTGCTGGCGCCGTCGAGCTCGAGGTGGATGACGGCGTTCATGCCCTGCTCGGTGACGAGCGCAGCGCGCAGCTCGCGCCAGTCCACCGTGAGGGTGATCGGGTCGCTCCCCATCCCGTAGACGACGCCGGGGATCTTCCCCTCGCCGCGGAGGCGACGGACGGTCCGGGTGCCCTGAGGGGCGCGGTGGGAGGCATGGAGCTTGATCTCGGCCATCGGGTGACTCCTACGTCTGAGATCGCGCCGGAGCGCAGGTGAGCTGGAACCGACGAGGCTACCGGCGGGCCGGAACCGGCCTCAATTCTGGTTGGCGCCGCCGAAGATCTCGCCCACCGACTTGTCCTCGAAGACGGCGTCGATGGCCTGGGCGAGGATCCGGCTGACCGAGAGCACCTCGATCTTGTCGATCTGCTTCTCGGGCGGGAGGGGCAGGGTGTTCGTGATCACGACCTTCGTGATGGCCGAGTTCTTGATGCGGTCGATGGCCGGGCCCGACAGCACGCCGTGGGTGGCGGCGGCGTAGACGGCGGCGGCGCCCCGCTCGGCCAGCAGGTCGGCGGCGGCGGTGAGGGTGCCGCCGGTGTCGATCATGTCGTCGATGAGCACGCAGGTGCGCCCCTCGACCTCGCCGGCCACCTCCATGGCCTCGACCGTGTTCTTCCGCCCCTTGGGCCGCCGCTTGTGCACGATGGCCAGGTCGGCGCCGAGCTGGTTGCGGTAGCGCTCGGCCACCTTCACGCCGCCGGCGTCGGGCGACACGACCACGAGGTCGTCGATCGGGAGGTTGTCCCGCACGTACTGGATCAGCACCGGCATCGCGGTGAGGTGGTCGACCGGGCCGTCGAAGAAGCCTTGGATCTGCCCGGAGTGCAGGTCGACCGACATGAGCCGGTCGGTCCCAACGGCGGCGAACATGTTGGCGACGAGCTTGGCGGTGATCGGCTCGCGGTTCTCGGCCTTGCGGTCCTGGCGGGCGTAGCCGTAGCTCGGGATCACGGCGGTGATGCGCTTCGCGGAGGCCCGCCGCGCCGCGTCGATCATGATCAGGTGCTCCATGATCGCGTCGTTCACGGAGAGGCCGTTGCCCGACGCGTGCGTCTGGATGATGAAGACGTCGGCCCCTCGCACGTTCTCGCCGAGGCGGCTGTGGATCTCGCCGTTGGCGAACTCGGACAGGTTCGGATCCCCCAGGGGCACGCCGAGGTGCTCGGAGATCTCCGCTGCGAGGTGCGGGTTCGAGCGCCCCGCCAGCAGGTGCAGCTTCTTCTTGGTGACCAGCTCCATGGGGCCTCTCCGGCTGCCGGACGCCGGCGGTCAGTCCTCCTCGAGGCCCGCCGCCGTGGTCGCAGTGTAGAACGGCCCGGTGCGGGTCCCGGACGGGATCCGCGAGCCCGCCTCGAGCACCGCGTACGGGCCGACGACGCAGTCCGAGCCCACCTCGCCGTGCTGGCCGATGGTGTGCTGGAGCGTCGTGTGCTCCCCGATCGTGCAGTCCACGAGGTGGCACCCGGGCCCGATCTCGACGCCCTGGCCGATCTCGGTGCGGCCCTGCAGGATCGCCCCGGGGAAGATCGTGACGTCCGCCGCGAGCGTGACCGTGGTGTCGATGTAGGTGGCGGCCGGGTCGACCATCGTGACCCCGCGGGCCAGCCACTCGCGGTTCGTGCGCAACCGCAGGGCCGCCTCCGCGACGGCGAGCTGGGCCCGGTCGTTCACGCCGGCGGTCTCGCTCGGGTCCTCGGCGACGACGCTCACCACGTTGTGCCCGGCGTCGGCCAGCACCTCGACGACGTCGGTGAGGTAGTACTCGCCCTGCGCGTTGTCGGGGTGCACCATTCGCAGCGCGGGTGCGAGCAGGCTGCGGCGGAAGCAGAAGATCCCGGTGTTGACCTCGCGGATCCCGAGGTCGTCGGGGCCGGCGT
>DATFFY010000431.1:0-5034 GCA_035249805.1 Acidimicrobiales bacterium
CACCTGCTGCTCGGCGCGGTGGAGCTCGGCCTGGGCGCCTGCTTCTTCGGCCTGTTCGGGCAGGAGCCGGCTGTGCTGGCCGCCCTCGGTGTGCCGGAGGGCTGGCGGGCCGTCGGCACCGTCGCGCTCGGCCAGCCCGCACCGGACGCCGACGAGCCCGGGCGCTCGTCGTCCCGCGGCCGCCGGACCGTCGAGGACGTGCTCCACCGCGGCGCCTGGTAGCCCGAGTTGATGCGTCCGATCCGGCAGGGCGTGAGTGAACCAGTCCGGCATGCCGGACACATCCACTCGCCCGATCGACGGCCGGACCTATCGACTCACGTCCAGCCTCGTGCCTGACAGGGTGTCAGGTAGGGTCCGGCGCCGTGGAGAGCCAGAACCACCGCGTGCTGCTGGCCCGCCGGCCCGATGGGCTCGTGCGGGAGGACGACTTCACCCACGAGGTCCAGCCCGTGCCGGCGCCCGGCGACGGTGAGGTGCTCGTCCGCACGGAGTGGCTGGGCATCGACGCCACCGTCCGCACCTGGCTGTCGAAGGCCGAGGGCTACATCGAGCCGGTCGAGATCGGCGAGGTGGTGCGGTGCAGCGGCATCGGCCGCGTGCTCCGGTCGAAGAGCGACAAGGTCGCCGAAGGGCAGCTGGTCGCCACGCTGACCGGCTGGCAGGAGTACGCGGTCGTCGGCGACGACCCGATGCTCACCACGCCGCTCGCGGACGGCACCGACCCGCTCGCCGCGCTCGGCGTCTTCGGCTCGAGCGGCATGACCGCGTACGTCGGCATGCTCGAGGTGGGCAGGATCAAGGAGGGCGAGACCGTCGTCGTCTCCGCGGCGGCCGGCGCCACCGGCTCGCTCGCCGCGCAGATCGCCAAGCTCCACGGCTGCCGCGTGATCGGCATCGCCGGGACCGACGAGAAGTGCGCGTGGCTGGTCGACGACCTCGGCCTCGACGGTGCGATCAACCACCGCACCGACGACCTCCCCACGAGGCTGCGCGAGCTGTGCCCGAAGCGCGTCGACGTGTTCTTCGACAACACCGGCGGCCCGATCCTCGACGCCGTGCTCGGCCGCATCGCCGACCGTGCCCGCGTCGTGCTGTGCGGCGCCATCTCCTCGTACAACGACCACCACAAGCCGCCGGGCCCGCCGAACTACCTCAACCTCATCTCCCGCCGCGCCCGCATGGAGGGCTTCATCTCGTGGGACTCCTGGGGCCGCTGGGCCGAGATCACCGGCATCCTCGCCGGCTGGATCGCGGACGGGAAGCTGCAGCAGCGCTCCCACGTCTTCGAGGGGCTCGAGTCGGCGCCCCAGGCCCTCAACGCGATGTTCACCGGCGAGAACACCGGCAAGGTCGTCATCCGCGTCGGCGCGGACACGTAGCGCTACCCGTCGATCGCGGCAGCTTGCGTGGCTGGGACAGGCTGACGTTGTCTGCAGGACGCAAGTTGCCGTCCTGGCGCTACGGACTGAGCTGGGCGGTGAGGGCCTCGACCGACTCGGCGGGGAGCTTGCAGGTGTACGACTGGCAGACGTAGGCCCGGCCGTCCTCGCGGCCCTCCCAGAGGGGGCTGTCCCAGCGCTCTCCCCAGGCCAGGACGGCGTTGGGGAGGAAGGGCCGGCGGGCCGCGGCGAGGAGGTCGGGGCGGTCCCCGGCCACCACGATCTCGGTGGTGCCGCGCACGGCCAGGTCGACGGCGGCGAGCACGTGGCCGAAGGCGGTCGGGTGCTGCACGGCCAGGGGCCCGAGGAGGCGCACGACGTCGAGCCCGCGGTCGCGGTAGCGATCGTCGCCGGTGAGGGCGGCGAGGCGCAGGAGGCCGACGGCGGCCAGGCCATTGGCGCCGGGGGTGGCGTTGTCCATCAGGTCCTTCGGCCGGGCGATCAGCGCCTCGGCGTCGTGGCCGCTCGTGAACACGCCGCCCCGCTCCTCGTCCCAGAAGAGGTCGAGCAGCGCGTCGGCGGCGGTCCGGGCCTCGCTGATCCAGCGGGCCTCGCCCGTGGCCTCGCCCAGGCGCGTGAAGGCGTCGACCAGCGCCCCGTGGTCGGTGGCGTACGCGAGGTGCCGGGCCCCGACGTCGGCCTGCCACGAGCGGAGCCAGCGGCCGTCGTCCCGGCGGAGGTTGGCGAGCAGGAACTCGGCGATGCCGACGGCGGCCTCCACCCACGCGGGCTCCTCGGCGGCCGCGCCGGCCTCGGCCAGCGCGGCGACGAGGTACGCGTTCCACTCGGTGAGGACCTTGTCGTCGAGGCCGGGCCGGACCCGCGTCGCCCGGCGCTCGAACAGCCGGCGGCGGGCCGTCTCGACCGCGGGGGGGCGATCCAGGTCCCCGCGGGCGTGCAGTCGGTTCGGGATCGTCGTGCCGTGCTCGAAGTTGCCGCCGGCGCGGAAGCCGTACCACTCGAGGGCGAGGGCGGCCGCGTCCGCCGTCTTCTCGTCGGCGAGCACCTCCCGGACCTCCTCCTCGGTCCAGACGTAGAACCTCCCCTCCTCGCCCTCGCTGTCCGCGTCCTCGGCCGACGACACGCCGCCGCCGGGCTGGCGCAGGTCGCGCAGGACGTACCCGATCGTCTCCGCGAGCACCTGGCGGTACCGGGGGAGGGCGGTCACCTGCCAGCCGTGCAGGTACAGGCGGATGAGCAGGGCGTTGTCGTAGAGCATCTTCTCGAAGTGCGGCACGAGCCAGATCGCGTCGACCGCGTACCGAGCGAACCCACCGCCGAGGTGGTCGTAGATGCCTCCCGACGCCATGCCGTCCAGCGTCGTGGTGAGCGCGTCCCGTGCGTGCAGGTCACCCCGCGCCGCAGCCGCGGCGAGCGCCTCCTGCGCCATCGGCTGCGGGAACTTCGGCGCGCCGCCGAGCCCGCCGTGCTCGCGGTCCGATCCGGCGACCAGCGACCGCACGGCGCCGTCGAGCTCGTCCATCGTGGGCAGGTCCTGCCCCCCCGTGATCAGCGCGGATCGGCCCAGCGCGGAGGTCAGCTGGTCCGCCTGCTGCAGGAGGTCGCCGCGCTGCGTGTGCCACAGCTCCTCGATGCGCTCGCACAGCTCGACGAACCCGATCATCCCGCCCCGTCGCTCCTTCGGGAAGTACGTCCCGGCGAAGAACGGCCGGCCGTCGGGTGTGCAGACGACCGTCATCGGCCAGCCGCCCTGGCCGGTCATGGCCTGGGTGGCTTCCATGTAGATGTCGTCGACGTCGGGCCGCTCCTCGCGATCGACCTTCACGTTGACGAACACCCGGTTCATCACGGCGGCGACGTCGGGGTCCTCGAACGACTCGTGGGCCATCACGTGGCACCAGTGGCAGGCGGAGTAGCCGACCGACACCAGCACGGGGACATCCCGCTCGCGCGCCTCGGCGAAGGCCTCGTCCCCCCACGGGTGCCAGTCGACCGGGTTGTCGGCGTGCTGGCGGAGGTAGGGGCTCGCCTCTGCGGCGAGTCGGTTGCGGCCGGGCATCCCGGTCACGGTACCCAGGCGGCCCGGAGGCTCAGACGAGGCGCGATCGGAGCACGGCGACGCCGTCGCCCTCGAGCTGGTCGAGGACGGCGGGCCGCCCGCAGAGCGCCACGAGCAGCGGCAGCGCCGGACCGCGCACCGTCGGGCCCTCGCCGTGCGACCACTCGAGGTCGGTGGCCTCGAAGCGCAGGCCCTTCTGGTGCGACCGGCGGGTGAAGAAGGAGCCGCGGCTCGACTTGGGACCGCCGGCGAAGTCGAGGGCGGCCCGCAGCGCGGCGGGGACGGGCTCGTGGACGCGGCCGAGGGGCAGCCGGATGTCGACCCCGTGCACGAGGATGTCGGTGAGGGGCGCCTCGAGGCCGAAGCCGGGTGGGCTCCAGCGGTGCTCGGCCCGGTCCCGGAGCAGCCCCGCGAGCTCCGCGTCGGAGCGCTCGGCCGCGGCGGCTGTCAGCAGCTGCACCATGCGAGGCGGCCGGAACCCGCTGCGAGCCAGGGCGGCGATGGTCCTGCGGACGGATGGATCGACGCTGAGCGTCAGGTGGGCGATCACGTCCCGCGTGGTCCAGCCCGCGCACAGGCTCGCGGTCGCGAGCTCGGCGTCGCCGAGGTCCTCCGCCAGGTCGGCCATCGCGCGCCGCTCCGCCGCCAGGAGGGGAGCGAGGTCGGCCATGGACCGGACCGTAGCCCCCGGACCCCGAGTACGTTCCGTCCATGGAGATCTCCCTGGCGGGCAGGGTCGCCCTCGTCACCGGGGCGTCGCGAGGCATCGGCAAGGCGATCGCGCGGGCCTACGCGGACGCCGGCGCGTCCGTGCTGCTGACGTCGCGCAAGCTGCCGGACCTCGAGGCGGCCGCGGCGGAGATCGGCGGGGACGTCGACGTGGTCGTCGCCAACGCGGGTGATCCCGACCAGGCGGCCGCCGCCGTCGACCGGTGCCTCGAGCGCTTCGGCGGCCTCGACATCCTGGTCAACAACGCCGCCACCAACCCGTACATGGGGCCGACGATCGAGATCGACCTGCCCCGGTACGACAAGACCTGGGAGGTCAACCACCGCGGCCCGCTCGTGTGGTCGCAGCTCGCGTGGAAGGCCGCGATGCAGGAGCGGGGCGGGTCGATCATCAACATCTCCTCGGTCGGGGGGCTCTCGGTCGAGCCGGTCATCGGCGTGTACAACGGCACGAAGGCGGCACTGCTCCACCTCACCCGCACGCTGGCCGCGGAGCTGGCCCCGGGCGTGCGGGTCAACGCGATCGCGCCGGGCCTCGTGAAGACCGACATGGCCCGTGCGCTGTGGGAGCCGGCGGAGGAGCAGATCGCGGCCTCGCTGCCGCTCCAGCGCCTCGGTGAGCCGAGGGACATCGCCCACGCCGCGCTGTGGCTGGCCAGCGACCTCGCGTCGTGGGTCACCGGCCAGACGATCATCGTCGACGGCGGTGCCCTCCTCGGCCCCGGCGCCCGCCGGTCGAGGGGCTGACGACGGCCCGGCGCGAGGACCCGCGGCCGCCCATCGAGGTCCTGAGCGGCGACCCACCCGAGGAGCCGCCGCGCCGCGTGACCCTCGGCTCGAGTG
>DATFFY010000432.1:0-7180 GCA_035249805.1 Acidimicrobiales bacterium
AGGCGGGCCTCCTGCGGCTCCTCGTCGGCGCCGACCGCCGCGTCCTCCCGCCGGAGGCCGAGCGGCACCGCGGACGGACCCACCCACGCGGAGCGCTCGTCGTCCGTCTCGCCGAGCAGCAGGACGTCGACCGCGCCGCGGTTGAGCGCGTCGATCGTGGCGGCCGCGCCTTCGGCGGCGCGGTCGTGCTGGCCGAGCTCCTCGCGGTACTTGTCGAGGAGCGCGACGGTGTCCTCGGCCACCGCGGTGGCGACGAGCCGCCGCACCTCCTCGTCCCGCTCGGCCTCGGAGCCGTCGGTGGCGCGGCCGGGCTCGATCTGGTGGACGCGGTCGCGCCCCTCGCTGGGGAGCTGGTCGAGGATCAGCTCGCGGGCTCGGACGTCGCCGCCGAGCACGACGATCCGCGGGTCGACCTGCCGCACGGCCCGGGTGACCTCCTCGGCCACCTCCTTGGCCGTGTGGAGCCAGTCGTCCTCGGCCCGCTGCTGGTACCGCGCCTGCGACCAGCCGCCCGGCTTCACCTTGCGCTCGGGGTCGCCGTCGCCGACCTCGTCCCGCGCCGGCTCGACGCCCGCGCCGCGGTGGACGAGCACGTCGGCGCCGCCGCGGTCGGCCAGGACGACGACGAACCGCGGGTGGTCCTGGCGCCAGCGGAGCAGGGGCAGCAGGTCCGGCAGCCGCGCCCACGAGCCCCGGTCGGGCTCGATCACCGCGTCGAGGTGCTCGACGACCGCCACCCGCCCGTCCACGACCACGGTCGCCAGCGTCTCGCCGAGCTGGTGGGCCTCGGGCACGAGGTCGTCGACGACGGCGAGCGCCTCCTCGGGCGCGCCGGCGTCGACCAGCTCGGACCGGAGCGACTTCCACCGCAGCTCGGATCGCTGGGCGGCGTTCTCCACGTGCGGGTCGGTGCGCAGGTACACGGTGAGGAACGGGCCCGGCTGCTCGAGCACGCCGGTCAGATCCTCGAGGGAGAGCCCCACCCGGGGCACGGTGCCAGCGGCTTCCATCGATGCCTCCTGCCGTGGGTCGGTGGGTGGTGGGGTACCCGGCGGGCGGCGGGGAGAACCCTGCCGGGTCGGGGGTTGGGAGCGGGGCGGGGTTGGGTACGCGCGGAGGTACGAAGGATCGAACGCCGCGCCCCTGAGGAGGAGCCATGACGACCGCCCGTGAGGTCATGACACCGACCGCCGACTTCATCGAGCCCGACAAGCCGCTCGCCGACGCGGCCCGTGAGATGGCTCGCGAGGACGTGGGCGCGCTGCCCGTGTGCGACAACGGGAGGCTCGTCGGCATGCTCACCGATCGTGACATCGTCGTCCGCGCCATCGCCGACGGCCGGGACCCGGCGACCACGAAGGTCAGCGACATCGTCGAGCGCACCGAGGTCGTGACCATCGGGGCCGACGACTCCATCGAAGAGGCCATCAAGACGATGAAGGAGCACGCCGTGCGCCGGCTGCCGGTGATCGACGGCACCACGCTCGTCGGCATGCTCAGCCAGGGCGACGTGGCCCAGGCGGTGTCGAAGTCCAAGGCCGGCGACCTCGTCGGCAACATCTCCGCCCAGCCCGCCAACAACTGAGGCGGACGGCGCTCAGGTCTGGCGCTCGGCTCCGACGACACCCGCGTCGGGGTCGGGCGCCGGAGCGCGCTCGCCCGGGGCCCGCACCAGCGGCGGCGCCATCGCGAACGGGTCGCCCAGCAGGGCGATGACGTCGTCGATGCGCTCCCACACCCGGGGGAGCTCGGCGCGGTGCCGGACCTCGGTCTCGTGGTCGGCCTGCCACACCGCGCCCCGGAGCCCCTTCGCCGCGCCGCTGAGCTTCGCGTGGCGCAGCCGTTCCTCGGAGGTGCCCGACACGGCCCGAACGTAGATCGAACAGGTGTTCGTGTCCAGCGGTCGGCGTTTCGGGCGACCCCGCGGTGGGCAGGGGCGGGGCACGCGACCGAGGGAGGGGAACATGCCCAAGCGAGAGAAGATCGGCAGCGGCTCGAGCGCCCGCTACGTGCGGCGCGACGAGCAGGGCCGGTTCACGAGCGACCAGGTCGATGTCGGCCGTTCGCTCGCCACGGACCGGCGTCGCCGGGCCAAGAACACCACGAAGCCCGGCCAAGGCGACCGCGGCGACCGCCGCCGCTAGCTGCCGCCGAGGCCGGACGGCGAGACGAGATCGAGTAGCACGGGGGCATGCCCGACGCCTGCGAGCACCTCGATCCTGCTGCCGAGGTGGAGCCGTCGAGCTGGGGGTGCGAGGACTGCCTCAGGGCCGACGGCAAGTGGGTGCACCTGCGGCTCTGCATGACGTGCGGGCACGTCGGCTGCTGCGACAGCTCGCCCAACACGCACGCCACGCGCCACTGGCAGGCCAGCGGCCACCCGGTCGTCCGCTCGTACGAGCCGGGTGAGGAGTGGTGGTGGTGCTACCCCGACGAGTCGGCGTTCGAGGTCGACGGCGCCCCACCCGCCCCCAGCCACCCGTGACCCCCCCACCGTTCTCGCGACGCAGGGCACACAGAAGTGTGTCGCCGGTGTCGCGAGTTCGAGGGGGTTGCTCGTTCTCGCGACGGAGGGTGCACAGAAGTGTGTGCCCAGCGTCGCGAGTTCGATGGGGTCAGGGCCCGGTCGCGGTGGTCGAGCTGGTGGTCTCGACGGGGAGGGCGCAGCCGGTGCCGTCGCCGTCGGGGTCGAGGCCGTACTCGTCGTACCCGTGGACCTCGACCTGGCCCTGCACGTAGTTCGGGCCATCCTCGGTCGACGGGTCGCAGTCCCAGTCGCCGGTGTGGCGCAGGCACGGGGCGTACGACGGGTGGCACTCGCCCGGCACGGCGGCCACGGTCGTGCTCGTCGGCGGCGTGGTCGGCTTGGTGGTCGTGGGCTTCGGCGCCGTCGACGTCGTGGTCGCCCGGGTGGTGCGGGCTGCGGTCGTCGCCGTGCTCGCGCGGGCGGTCCTGCGGGCGGCGGTCGTCGAGGTCGTGCTCGACGACGTCGACGAGGACGACGAAGTGGTCACCCGGCGGGTCGAGGACGTGGCCGAACCGCCCGCGGCGACCACGGTCGGCTCGTCGTCAGTGCCGAGCGCGGAGAGGGCCGCGGCCACGAGCAGCACCGCGCACGCGGCGATCACGCCGACCAGTGCGCGCCTCGTGGTGTAGGGCTGCCCGTGCTGCATGTCCGCCTCCGCTCCGGGGCCGGACAGGCTACGCGGGATCGCCCCGCTCTGCTCGGGCGACGGTGGTTCAGTCCTTGGGCAGCGCCTGGACGGCCTCCTCGTACCCACCGGTGGGCGGGTCCGGGTCGGGGCCGTAGACGAGGTGCAGCACGCCGGTCTCGAACGTCGTCGAGGACAGGAGCTGCAGCGGGATGCTGTCGCCCTTGTCGAAGAGGCGCTCGCCGTGCTGCACGGCGACCGGGTGCACGAGCAGGTGCAGCTCGTCGAGCAGCTCGTTCTCGAGGAGCTGGCGCACGATCGACGGCGAGCCGCTCATGCCGATGTCGCCGCCCGGCTCCTCCTTGAGCTTGGTGACGGCCTCGACGAAGTCGCCCTGCAGCAGCTCGGAGTTCCGCCACGTGAAGTCGAGGGGCTGGCGGGACACGACGACCTTGCGCATGTCGCCGAGCTGCTTGGCGAACCCGGCGTCGTCGCCGCCGGCCTCCTCGCGCTCGGGCCAGGCGCCGGCGAAGCTGTCGTAGGTCACGCGGCCGATGAGCAGCGTGTCGGCGTCGGTGAGCATCCCGCCCACGGCGGCGCCCATCTCGTCGTTGAAGTACGGGAAGTGCCAGATCTGCGGGTCCTCGACGACCCCGTCCAGCGAGATGAACATCCCGGCCACGATCTTCCTGGTCATCGTCCTGCCTCCGGCGCTCGGTGCGATCTGCTGCGGGTGAGACGCCACCCGGCGGCAGGACTCATCGCGCCCTACTGCTGATAGCCCTCGACGGTGCGCGGGTCGCGGACCCGGGCCTGGTCCGGGTCCTGGTCGAACTCGCGGCGGGCCCGGCGCTGTCGCAGCAGGTCCCAGCACTGGTCGAGCGCGATCTCGAGCTCCCGGAGGCGCTGCTGCTCCTCGACGGTCAGCCCGCTGCCACCGCCGGTGTGGGATCGCTCGAGCTTGTGCTCCTCGTCGGCGAGCTCGTTGATGCGCCGCACGATCTCGGCGTCGTCCATGGGGCCTGACCTCCTCGACCACCCGCCGGCCCGAGCCTAGGGACGTCCCGACCCGCGCGCTCCTGGGCGGTTCGTCCCGGCTAAAGGAACGGGGTGGGTAGTGCCGATGACCTAGGCCAGAGCGTGCGAATCGGCGCTGGTGTGTCGAACCCGCCGAAGCGATCAGGGTTCGGGTGACGGATGGGCAACCGTCATCCGAACCCTCTGGTCGCGCCCCCTTGTCTGCCCGCGGGCCCCTGGGGGGCGGGGGGCGGGTTGGGCAGCGCCGATCTCGGGAAGGCGGCATGGACGTAGGACCCCCCGAGTGAGGAGCGCGCATGGCGAGGCACGACACGGACGAGCAGGTGGCGAGCGGCGGGCTGGGCCGGATCGTCGGGAAGCTGAAGTCGGGCGTGGGTGCCGTCTTCGGCGACGAGAAGCTCAGGCGGGAGGGCAACCTCCAGCAGGCCCAGGCCGACGCCGAGCGAGAGGCCGAGCAGCTCGCCGCCCAGGCCGAGAAGGCCAAGCGCGAGGCCGACCTCGAGGCCCGCCAGGTGGCCACCGAGGCCGAACGGCGTCGCCTGAAGGCCGACGTGGCCGCCGAGCGCAGGGAAGAGGAGATCGAGGCGCACGCCGCCAAGGAAGAGGCCCGCGTGAAGGCCCAGGCCCGCCGCAAGAAGTCGGAGATCACCGCCGCTCAGCGCACCAAGGAGAAGCGGGCGGCGGTGCAGGCGAAGGCCGCGGAGGCCAAGGCCGCGGCCGAGAAGGCGAAGGCAGCCCGCGTGGAGCGGGCGGCGGCCGTGAAGGAGCAGGCCGCCGACATGATCGACCCGAAGGAGCACTGATGGCTTCCCGAATCCGACACCGAGTGGTGACCACGTGGCTCGACGTCGCCCGGATGCCGGCCGACCTCGCCACCGCCTTCCTGCCCAACGGCGACCGCGGGCCCAAGGTCCGCATCCAGCTGCTCGTCGACAAGGTCGACGCCGGAGCTCGCACGATCGTGGGCGGGCTCCTGGGTGACGAGGAGCTGCAGGCCGACGGCGCCCGGCGCCGGGCCGCGGCCGACGAGCGGGTCGAGGCCCTCCGCCTGCGCGACGTCGCCGAGGAGAAGAAGGCGAACGCCGAGCTCCGCGTCGAGAAGGCCCGCGAGCAGGCCAAGGAGCACGCCGGGCAGGCGCAGAGGGAGGCCAAGCAGGCCATCGACAAGGTGGCCCAGCAGGCCGAGCAGCTCGAGGAGCGCGTCGAGCAGCAGGCCGACGAGGCCGAGCGCAAGGTCGAGGAGGCCCGGCGCGAGGAGCTCGAGCGCACCGACAAGGCGACGAAGCGGGCCCGCCTCGAGGCCGTGGAGGAGAAGGCCGAGGCGCTCGACGCCGAAGCCGCCGCCCTCACCGCGGCCGACGAGGCCGAGCGTCTCGCCGACGCCGCCGCGTCAGCCAAGGCCGAGCGCAAGCAGACCGGCTGAGCTAGGTGCGGGCCGCGGCCTTCCGGGCCGCGGCCTTCGCCGGCGGCGGCACGAGCGGCGTGAGCGCCTCGACCATCTTCTGGCCGACGTGGCGGCCGAGGAGCAGGTAGTTGTCGAACTGGTCGGTGTCGAACCACTGGTCGCCGGTCGGGTCGTTCGGGAAGCGCCGGTTGCCCTTGGCGTACTCGGCCACCGTCGGCGGTGAGGCCTCGGTGAGCACCGCCCGGCCGTAGACCAGCCAGCCCTCCTTGGCCGGCAGGGACGGACCACCGTCGGCGGCGTGGAGCCCGGTGACCGCCGGGTAGGTGATCTTCGCCACCAGCACCGCGCTGGGGGCGGTGCGGCCGGCGAGCGGCTCGGCATCGCCGTCCAGGGCCGGCGTCGGGATGGCCCGCACGCACTGGATGTTGTTGCGGTGGTCCGCCGCGCTCGCACCCTCGGGGAGGACCTGGTCGTCGACGTCGATGGTGACGCCGAGCTCCGTCTCGGCCAGCTGGATCGCCTCCACCAAGGTCCCCGGCCCGCCGGAGGCGTCGAGGCACAGCACGTAGGTCGGCCGGCGCCGGAGCGCCTCGACGAGCCCGAGGTTCTCGTAGTGGCCGCCGTCGCTCACGTACGTGAACGCCTCGGCGGAGTCGTACAGGCCGAAGATCTCGCGGAACAGGTAGTTGAACCGGCGGGCCTTCGGCTTCCAGGCCCACCCCTGGCGGACCTCGTCGGCGAAGTCCGGCGTCGGCAGCCAGACGCCGAGGCGGACGTTGAAGATGGCCAGCAGCGCCTGCAGGGAGCCCTTGCTGTGCCGGCCCATCGCCGACGCCACCGCCGCGCCGGAGATCGCCATCCCGGCCAGCAGCGTCGTGTCGGCGCCGATCGACCGGGGCAGGCTCTGCTCGTACTCCGTGGTCCGCATGTAGCCCAGCTGGGGGCTGCCGACCCAGTCCGACTCGAACGTGAACGTCACGGCTCGGCGGCCGGGCGGGGCGACGTCCGACCCGCTCAGGTTGGCCGCCGCGCACAGCACCAGCTTGGGCTGGTCGGTCGGCGGGGCGGCCCACGTCGACAGCGTGGTCGGCACGCTGTACGACAGCTCCTCGAAGCGGCCCGGGTGCTTCTCGTCGGGCGTGAGGGCGAACGCCGTGCTGAGCCGCCGCCGGTACAGCGAGTGGAGCGACCAGGTGGTCTGGTCGGCGCGTCGGTACAGCAGGAGGAGCACGCCGGCGAGCGCGAGCGTCACCACCCAGTCGTCCCAGCCGAACAGCGAGCTCGCCCTCGGCCCGCGCCGCTGCGCGTCCTCGAGCAGCGACGCGAAGATCACCAGCGCGCACACGGTCACGGCCAGGCCGGCCAGGAAGTGCGCGAGGCGCAGGAGGCGACCGGGTCCCTGCTCGCCCGCCTGGTCGACGCTCGAGCCGGGCACGAGCTTCTTCAACGACGCCAGCCGGCCGCCGGCCACGACGCGCAGCGCCGTCGCGATGAGCGCGAAGAGCGTGCCGCTGCTCGCCGCGGCGCCGGTGCGGTCGCTGAGGTCGTCGTTGCCGCCGAGGCCGAGCACCAGGCGCAGCCCGTG
>DATFFY010000433.1:0-10244 GCA_035249805.1 Acidimicrobiales bacterium
GGTCGCGGCGGCGCAAGCGGCCCGCGCCCTCGGCGACCGCGACCGGCTCACGCGGGCGATCTTCGCGATGAACCGCTCCATCGCCACGTCGGTGGGCAACGCCGACCTCGAGCTCATCGCCACGATGGAGGCCGCCCTCGAGCTGTGCAAGTCCCCCGACGCCGACCGAGCGCGGCTGCTGTCACAGCTCGCCGCGGAGCTCCTCATCATCGGCACGCTCGACCGACGCCGGGCGATGGTCGAGGAGGCCCTCGCGATCGCGCGGGACCTCGACGACCTGACGCTGGCGCGGGTGATCGTCTCCAGCCTGTCCGCGTACTTCACGACGGTGGCCTACCCCGAGCGGAAGGCCCTGCTGGCCGAGCTTCGGTCCCTGCTGCCGACCGTCTCCGATCCGCAGCTGGCCGGGTACGCCGCCATCCACGACCTCTGGATCTCGTTCGAGGCGGCCGACCCGATGGGGGTGAGCCGGGCGCTCGACGACGCGCGTCGCACCTGCACCGGATCGGGCCAGCCGACCCTGGCCTGGCTGCTCCTGCAGCAGGAGGCCATCGTCGCCCGGATCCACGGCGACCTCGAGGCGGCCGAGGCCCATGCGCTGGCCGGCCTGGAGCTGGCCACCGCGGCGGGCCTGCAGGACGGCTTCATCTACTACGCCACCCAGACCATCTCGCAGCGGTTCGCCGACGGCCGCACCGGCGAGTTCGTCGACCTCGTGCAGGAGGCACTGGCCTCCAACCCGACCGTCACCGGGTCGCTGCGGGGGGCGCTCGGGGTCGGCCTGGTCGACCTCGGCCGGCTGGAGGAGGCCTCCGCGCTCCTGGACCAGGGGCTGACGGACGACTTCGGGATGGTCCCCGACTCGCACCCGTGGGGGATGATCCTCGACCTCGTCGCCCAGGTCGCCAACCGCGTCCACCGGCCCGACGTGGCCGAGCGCCTGCTGACCCTGTTCGAGCCGATGCCGGAGGTCATGCTCGTGACCGGGCCGAACTGCTCGGTGCACGTGGAGACGACCCGCGGCCTGCTGTGCGCCACGCTCGGCCGCCACGACGAGGCCGACGAGCACTTCACCACGGCGTCCGAGGTGCTGGAGTCCTTCGCCCCGCTCCCCTACGCCCGCAACCTGTACGAGCACGGGCGGGCCCTGCTCGAGCTGGGCGATCCCGGCGACGGCGAACGGGCGCGGCGCCTGCTCACGCGCGCGGCGACGACCTTCGAGCGCCACGGCCTCGCGGTGCGCGTCGCGCAGTGCGAGGAGCTCCTCGCGAAGATCGCCTGAGGAGCTCCCCGCCGCGCGTCAGCGGTTGCCGCGGTGGTGGCCCGAGCGGGTCGGCGCCACGGGCCCGAAGGCCTCACGGCCGGGCGGCTGGAAGCCTCGGGCTGTGCCCTTCTCCTGGGCGGTGCCGGAACCGGGCTGGTGCTGCTGGCGGTGGGTGCCGGCCGGCTGGGTCCCCTTCGGGGTGACCCGACCGCCGGTGCGCTTCTTCGACATGAGCTCCTCCTCGCGGGTTCGAACGACGGACCGGGACGGGTGCTCAGCGCATGTCCCGACCTTACCGAGGAACCCCTCGGACGAGACGGGATCACTCGCCGGTGAAGTTGGGGGCCCGCTTCTCGAGGAAGGCGCGCGGGCCCTCCTTGGCGTCCTTCGACGCCATCACCTCCATGCCGAGCTCGAGCTCGCGCTGGAAGGCGTCCGCTTCGCGCAGCTCGAGCGTCTCGATCACCGAGGCCTTGATGTTGCGGACGGCGAGGGGCCCGTTGGCGGCCAGCTTGTCGGCCAGCTCGCGGGCCTTGTCCAGGGCCTGGCCGTCCGGGACGACGTGCCCGACGAGGCCGATCTCGTACGCGCGCCGTCCGCTGATCGGGTCGCCGACGAGGAGCATGTCCATCGCGACGGTGTACGGGATCTGCCGCGGCAGGCGGATCGTCGAGGCCGACATCGGGAACAGGCCGCGCTGCACCTCGGAGATCGCGAGCTGCGCGCCCTCGCCAGCGACGCGGAGGTCGAAGGCCTGCAGGATCTCCATGCCGCCGGCGTAGCAGTAGCCCTCGACCGCGGCGACGATCGGCTTCTTCACGTAGTGGTCCTTGAGGAAGCCCTTGTAGATCAGCGTGAAGTCCTGGCGGATGCGCTCCTCGTACTCGTCCTCCGCCGGCTTGCCCGAGGTGAGCGCGCCGACGAGGCGGTCGAGGTCTGCGCCGGCCGAGAAGTTGCCGCCGGCGCCCGTGAGGATGGCGACCCGCAGCTCGCGGTCGCCGTCGAGCAGGTCCCACGCCTCGCAGAGGCGGACGAGCACCTCGGCGTTGAACGCGTTGCGCTTGTCGGGGCGGTTGAGCGTGAGCGTGAGGACGGGCCCGTCGCGCTCCACGAGGACGGCAGGATCTGACATGCCGTCAGGTCTAGTGGGAAGGGCCCAGCGAGGTCGAAGCCGGGCGGCTTCGCTGACCCGGCGGGAGACAGGTCAGCGGAACTCGGGGATGACGTGCGTGCCCATGAGCTCGATCGTCTGCATGACCGCGTCGTGCGGGATCTTGTACGGATTCACGAGGCAGAGCAGCTGGTCGACGCCCGCCGCCTCGTACCGGCGGCAGGTCTCGATGCAGTCGTCGACCGTGCCGAGCACGCAGGCGCCGGCCTCGGCGAGGTACTCGAGCGACAGCAGGTCGAGCGAGCCGTCGTCCGCCACCTTCCGCATGTCGGCGACGTACGCGTACGTGCCGAAGTCCGCGGACTCCTCGGCCAGCAGCTCGGCCATCGACGCGATCAGGCGGGCACCGTGCTTCGGGTACCACTCGAAGGACTCGCGGGCCGTCTCCCACGCCTCCTCGCGCGTGGGCGCGCACACGGCCATCGTGAAGGTCGACGCCATGTCGTGCACGTACGAGCCGATGGGCTCCGTGCAGCCCCGTACGGCCTCGCGGTAGATGTCGATCTTCTCCTTCACCTGCTCGGGCGACACACCGACGGCGAACGAGCACAGGCCGAGGCCGAGCTCGCCGACCTGGCGATGGCCGTCCTCGGACGACGTGGCGCCCCACAGCGGCGGGTGCGGCTTCTGCATCGGCTTCGGCAGGACGCGCCGCTTCGGCATCGACCAGTGCTCACCGGCGAACTCGTACTCGTCGTTGGTCCAGCAACCGACGACGTGGCCGATCGCCTCCTGCCACATCGCCCGGGTCTCCCGCGGCGAGATGCCGAAGCCCTCGAGCTCGGGCCGGGTCGACGAGCGACCGGTGCCGACGTCGACGCGGCCGTTCGAGATGAGGTCGAGGACCGCGGCCGCCTCGGCCGTGCGCACCGGGTGGTTGTACGGCTTGGGCATCAGGCGCACGCCGAAGCCGAGGCGCATCCGCTCGGTGAGGGCGGCCACCGCGCCGTAGAGCACCTCGGGGTTCGAGCAGTGCGAGTACTCCTCGAGGAAGTGGTGCTCGACCGTCCAGAAGGCATCCCAGCCGAACCGCTCCCCCGCCACCGCCTGCTCGAGGGTGTGCTGGTAGGCGAGGCGCTCGCTGTCCTCGTTCCAGGGCCGGGCGACGGGGATCTCGTAGAAGAGCGCAAACCGCATAGAACGTGTTCTACTTCCTCCCGGCCGCCGACGACGGAGGGACGCGGATGGGGGACGTGCGGGGCAAGGTCCTGATCGTGACGGGCGCGGCGTCGGGCATCGGCCTGGCCACCGCCCGCCGGCTGCTCGCCGATGGTGCGACGGTGGTCGGCGCCGACCTGCAGCCGCCGAAGGAGGCGCCAGAGCCGGCCGAGCGGTGGTCGTTCCACGAGCTCGACGTGCGGGACGAGGCCGCGGTCGAGGCCCTGGTCGCCGCGGCGGTGGCCGTCGGCGGGCGGCTCGACGGCGTGATGACCGCGGCGGGCGTGGCCGGCGGGGGGCCGGTCCACATGGTCGACGCGGCGGAGTGGGAGCGGGTGATGGGCGTGAACCTCACCGGCACCTTCCTCGTGGCCAAGCACGCCATCGCCCAGATGCTCACGCAGGATGCCGTCGACGGGGAGCGGGGCTCGGTCGTGACGATCGCCAGCATCGAGGGGCTCGAGGGCACCGCCGGAGGCAGCGTCTACAACGCGTCGAAGGGCGCGGTCGTGCTGCTGACGAAGAACATGGCCCTCGACTACGGGCCCTCGGGCATCCGGGTGAACACGATCTGCCCGGGCTTCATCGACACGCCGCTCACGTCGGACGTCTTCGGCGTGCCGGAGATGGCCGAGGTGGCCGCGTCGTACCGGGAGGAGCACGCGCTCCGCCGGTACGGCCGGCCCGAGGAGATCGCGGCCGCGGCCGCGTTCCTCCTGTCCCCGGACGCCTCGTTCGTCACGGGGGCCGCCATCCCCGTCGACGGTGGCTTCACCGCCGGCCGGGACCACGGCATCACCGGGCTCCTGGGGCTCGGCTGACCGATGCGCCGTGACGAGCTCGGCCTGGTCGACTGCGCCGACTGACGTCGGATGCCATGATCCGGGCCATGCCCGGGTTCGATCAGACCAGCACGACCGACGACGTCCTCGAGGGGATCGACCTCAGCGGGAAGCACGCGCTCGTGACCGGGGCATCGGCGGGGATCGGGGTGGAGACCGTGCGGGCGCTGGCCGCGCACGGCGCCTCCGTGACGATGGCCGTGCGCGACCGGCCCAAGGCCGAGGACGCCCGGGACCGCATCCTCGAGTCCGTGCCCGACGCCCAGCTCGAGCTGCGGGAGCTCGACCTCGCCTCGCTCGCCAGCGTGCGGGCGTTCTGCGCCGGCTACCTCGCCGACCGCTCGTCGCTCGACCTCCTCATCGGCAACGCGGGGATCATGGCCTGCCCGCAGGGCACGACCGTGGACGGCTTCGAGCTGCAGTTCGGCACCAACCACCTCGGGCACTTCCTGCTCTGCCGCGAGCTGCTGCCGCTCGTCTCGCACCCCGGTGCCCGCGTCGTGCTCCTCAGCTCGTCGGGCCACCGCCTCGGCGACGTGTCGCTGGACGACTGGAACTTCGAGCGGACGCCGTACGACCCCTGGGTCGCCTACGGGCGGTCGAAGACGGCCAACGTCCTCTGCGCGGTCGCCCTCGACGCGCGGCTCGACGAGCACGATGCGCAAGCCGCCGCGGTGCACCCCGGCTTCATCATCACCGAGCTCGGTCGTCACCTCACCCGTGAGACCTTCCAGCAGCTCCAGGACATGCGCGACCCGGACGTCGTGATGTTCCAGAAGACCGTCGAGCAGGGCGCCGCCACGACCTGCTACGCCGCCGCCCACCCGGACGTGGCCGGCCAGCCCGCGTGGTTCTACGAGGACTGCGGGCGGGCCGAGCTGGCCGACGAGAGCGCCGTCGGCCAGGCCCGGGGCGTGCGACCGTACGCCCTCGACCCCGACCGGGCGGAGCAGCTCTGGGCCCTGTCCGAGCGGCTCGTCGACGCGGCGAAGGGCCCGAGCGGCCCTGCGGTGATGCCGCAAGGAGCGGGAGACACAGCGGTCAAGAACCCCGAGGAGTGGGGACGGCAGTGAGGAGAACGTCCCGTTGAGGTTCACGTTCGCGGAGGCGATGACGGACGTCTCGTACTACGGCCCGCTCGCGCGGGCCGCCGAGGACGCCGGCTTCGACGGGTTCCTGATCCCGGACAGCATCTGCTACCCGTTCGCATCCGACGCCACGTACCCGTACACGCCCGACGGCGACCGGGGCTTCATCGAGGACAAGGCGTTCCTCGAGCCGTTCTCGATCATCCCGTACCTCGGCGCGCTGACCGAGCGGATCCGCTTCGTCGTCTCGGTCCTGAAGCTGACCGTGCGCCATCCGGTGCTGGTGGCCAAGCAGGCGGCGTCGACCGCCGTGCTCACGGGTGAGCGGCTGAGCCTGGGCATCGGCACGAGCCCGTGGCCCGAGGACTACGAGGTGTGCGACGTCCCCTTCGAGCGACGGGGAAAGCGGGCCGACGAGAGCCTCGACGTCATGCGCGGCCTGCTCACGGGCGAGTGGTTCGAGTTCCACGGCGAGATCTACGACGTGCCGAAGATCAAGCAGTGCCCGGTGCCGTCCACGCCGATCCCGTTCCTCGTCGGCGGCCACGCCGAGCCGGCACTGCGGCGGGCGGCGCTCCGCGGTGACGGCTGGATCCACGGCGGGGGTGACGCCGCCGAGCTGCCCGGCCTGATCGCCCGCTTGCACGAGCTCCGGGCCCAGGCGGGCCGCGCCGCGGACCCGTTCGAGGTCCACGTGATCTCCATGGACGCGTACTCGGTCGACGGGATCCAGCGGCTCGAGGAGCAAGGGGTGACCGATGTGATCGTCGGCTTCCGCTGGACCTACGACCGGGCCCAGGACACCGAGCCGCTGCAGAAGAAGCTCGACCACCTCCGCCGCTACGCCGACTCGGTGATCAGCAAGGCGCGTTGAGGTGGGCGCGGACCTGCCCGTCGTCGACGTCGCCCCGCTCGTGCGGGGAGAAGACGACGAGGCGGTGGCCGCCGAGCTCGATCGGGCCTGCCGCGAGCTCGGGTTCTTCTACGTGGTCGGCCACGGCGTCGACCCGGCCCTCGAGGCGCGGCTGGAGGACTCGGCCCGCGCGCTGTTCGCGCTGCCCGACCCGGCCAAGGAGCGCATCGCGATGCGTCACGGCGGGAGGGCGTGGCGCGGATGGTTCCCGTTGCACGGCGAGCTGACGTCCGGCCGGCCCGATGAGAAGGAGGGCGTGTACTTCGGCGCCGAGCTGCCGGCCGGCGATCCGCGCCCGATGCACGGGCCGAACCTGTTCCCCGCGGAGTTGCCCGCGCTGCGGGACGCCGTCCTCGCCTGGCTCGACGCGATGACCGCGCTCGGGCAGGCGATCCTGCGCGGGCTCGCCCTCGGGCTCGGCCTCCCCGCTCCGTGGTTCTCCGACCACCTCACCGGCGATCCGCTCGTGCTGCTCCGCCTCTTCCGGTACCCCCCGGAAGCGCCCGGGTGGGGCGTGGCCGAGCACACCGACTACGGGCTGCTCACCATCCTCAAGCAGGACGCGTCGGGCGGGCTCGAGGTGCGCAGCGGCGCGAGCTGGCTCGAGGCTCCACCCATCCCCGGCTCGTTCGTGTGCAACCTCGGGGACATGCTCGAGCGCCTCACCGCCGGCCGCTACCGCTCGACCCCGCATCGGGTCCGCAACCCGACCACGACCGACCGCCTGTCGTGCCCGTTCTTCCTCGACCCGAGCTGGGACGCCGAGGTGGTGCCCCTTCCCCTCGACGTCACCGGCCCGGCCGGCCCGCCCCCCGAGCGCTGGGACGGCACCGACGTCGTGGCGGGGGTCACCGGCACCTACGGCGAGTACCTGATGCAGAAGGTCGGCAAGGTCTTCCCCGACCTCGGCACAGACGTCCTCTGACGAGGTCTGTGCACCACCGGCGGCGCATCGCGCCGCATCCGGTGCACAGACGTTGGGGCCAGCGTCAGCGACCGCTGACGCTCCGGACGAGGTGCTCGCTCATCGTGGTGCTGCGGAGGCGGTCAAGGTCGAGGCAGGCCTGGACGTTCTGCATCATGCGGTCGAGGTTGGCCCGGAGCCGGGCTTCGTCCCCCTCGGCGTTGAAGAACAGCATCGGGTCGGCGACATGCTCGACCGAGGGCCAGGCCTCTTCCACGATCCCGTGCACCTCCGGCGCCCCCGGGGTGAGCGGGCGCAGGACCTCGTTGCGGACGTAGCGCGTGCGGGGTTGGAGCACGGCCGACTCGGGGGACTGGGTGCCGTGCCAGGCCGTGATCCACGCGCCGTACGCCATCCCCTCGGGGCGGTGGATCCGGGCGACCGTGAGCACGCCGGGCGATCGTTCCCCGTCCGGCCAGGTGCGGGGGCCGGCGTGGGGCGTGGTGCCGTAGTCGTCGTAGAGCGACTCGGTCACGAGGTAGGCGCTCGCGGCGTGGCCCGCGGACGAGACGATGTCGTCCAGGTCGCCGCGGCGGTCGTAGCTGTCGACCCAGACGGACACCTGGGCGACGTGGGTGGGCTCGTCCGCCGGGCCCGGGGCGGGACTGGGTGCCTCGGCCGCGGCGGCGTCGTGGACGTTGACGGTGAGGCCGTGGGCGCCACCTCGGAGCACCACGTCGGCGATCGAGCCGAGGAGCCGTTCCCGGAGGGCGTCGCCGAGGGCGGGGTCGGGTCGCCCCCAGAGCAGGTAGACGACCTTCTCCACGAGGAGGCTCCTTCCCCGGCTAGGTCGTGATGGGCGACGCGACGAGCGACGAGATCGCGACGAAGTGGCACACCACGGCGGCCACCACCAGCACGTGCCACACCTCGTGGTAGCCGAACACCCGCGGGAACGGATCCGGCCACCTCGTGGCGAGGAAGACGGCGCCGACCGTGTACAGCACGCCGCCGACCACGATGAGGGCGATCTCCTGGGCGCTCAGGTGATCGATCAGCTGCGGGGTCGCGCCGATCGACACCCAGCCCAGGGCGATGTAGAGCGCGCTCCGGGCGACCCTGCTGCGGCGCCCGCCGCTGAAGGCGAGCACGATGCCGATCGTGGCCCCGACCCACGCCGCCACGAGCATCGCGGGCGCGAGCCACCCCTGCAGGGCGACGAGGCACAGGGGCGTGTAGCTCCCGGCGATCATCACGAAGATCGTGGCGTGGTCGAGCTGCTGCATCCGCCGCAGCGCGGCCTGTGACCAGCGACCGCGGTGGTAGGACCCGCTCACCCCGAACAGGGCGATCATGCCGATGGCGTACACGACGGCCCCCCAGCGGGCCCGCGGCGTGTCGGCCACGGCGATCACGAGGACCCCGGCCGGGATGGCCAGGAAGAAGCACACGAGGTGCAACCATCCGCGCAGGAGGGGCTTGCTCAGCAGCTCCTTCGCGGCGCGGACGGGATCGACGGACATCCGGGCAATCGTACGGGACGATGCCGGAACCCATGGTGCGGGCCGGTGTGACCGACGGCATCATGCTCCGATGCCCGCTGACGACCGGAGGCCCCTCGTGCGGGCGGAGGTCGTCGCCGGGGCCAAGGCGGTGGCGCCGATGCTCGTGGGGGTCATCCCGTTCGGGCTGGTCGCGGGGGCCACCCCGGCCACGACGGACCTCGGCGGCGGCGTGGCCATCGGCCTGTCCACCATCGTGTTCGCCGGCGCCTCGCAGCTGGCGGCGGCCGACGTGCTGGCCGACGGCGGCTCGGCCCTCGTGGCGATCGTCGCCGCCTGCACGATCAACCTGCGGATGCTGCTGTACTCCGCGTCGCTCGCCCCGCACCTGGGCGAGGAGCCGCTGCGGCGCCGGCTCGGCATGGCCTACCTCCTCACCGACCAGGCGTACACGGTGTCGATCCTGCGGTGGTCCGGCGAGGCGGCGGCCGCGGCCGAAGGCGGGTCCCCGATCGACCGACGGCGCCGCGTGCCCTTCTACCTGGGCGCCGCGCTCCTGCTCTGGGTCAACTGGCAGATCTGCACGATCGTCGGGGTGCTCGTCGGCTCGGCCGTGCCCGAGGACATCCCGCTCGACTTCGCGGTGCCCCTCGTGTTCCTCGTGCTGCTGATCCCCACCATCTCCACGCGCCCGGCGGCCATCGCGGCGTTGTTCGGCGGGCTCGGTGCCGTCGCGGCCGCGGAGGCGGGGGCCGGCCACCTCTCGGTCATCGTGGGGGCGCTCGCCGGCATCGCCGCGGGCACCTTCGTCGAGGCGCTCCGCGACCGCGCGTACCGCGACGACACGCCGTTGCCCCCGGGCCCCGAGGGGCTCACCCGATGAGCGCGGCGTGGTGGACGGTGCTCGGGGCGGGGCTCGGCACGTTCGCGATGCGGGCGTCGTTCCTCGCGTTCGCCCACAAGCTGGCCGACGTGCCGCCGCCGGTGCAGCGGGTGCTGCGCCAGATCCCGCCCGCCGCGCTCGCATCGATCGTCGTCCCCGCCCTGCTGCGCCCGGAGGGCAGCTTCGACCTGTGGCAGGGCCGCTTCCTCGGCGGCATCGTCGCCGCGCTGGTCGCCTGGCGCACGCGCAACATCGCCCTCACCCTGGTGGCGGGCATGGGCGTCGTGATGCTGCTGTGATGCCTGGCGTACGCACGACGACGTCTGTGCGCCGCGGGCAGCGCATCGCGCTGCGGATGGCGCACAGACGTTGTGTCAGGCGTTCGTCAGCGCGTCGAGGTGCTCGACCGCGTCGATGTACTCCTCCACCCAGCGCTGGACCACGGCGGCGGACCTCTCCACCCGCTCGAACTGCCCGACGACCTGGCCGACGGGGTTGAAGGCGACGTCGACGGTCTGG